>CALMOL010000248.1:0-5314 GCA_937871685.1 uncultured Verrucomicrobiota bacterium | reverse complement strand
CACGAGTCCCCTCCCCGCCGCCCCCCAAGCGCGCGCGCCGGCCAGCCAGGGCATCGGCGGGAGCGCCGGCGGGTCGTGCGCGGAGAACAGCGAGATCGGCGCGAGCGCGGTGGACGCCCACGGCCGCCCGAGCTTCTCGGCGAGGAGCGGCACCGAGAGCGTGAGCGGGTGCGACACGAGCACGTCCGCCTCCCCCGCCACGGCGGCGAGGTCGGCCGTGGTCTCCGGCAGGCACGAGAGAACGAACTCGCGGAACACCGTCTCGGTGCCGCGCCGCGCGTCCATCAGGCGCTCGACCAGCCCCGGCTGCGCGCCCCAGTCCGGCTCCTCGGGCCGGATCGGCGCGAAGCGCAGGCCGAGCGCCTCGGCCTTGGGACGGTAGTGCGGATGCGAGGCGAGAATCACCTCGTGCCCGCGCTCGCGCATGGCGCGGCCCACCGCCAGGAACGGATGCAGGTCACCGAGCGAGCCGAGCGTGGCGAGGAGGAAACGCACTTGGGTGAGAGGTCAAGGATGGCGCGTGAGCACGATAGCAGCTGAGAGCGGCGGCAGCCTGGCTCGCGGCAGCTTCGGCCAACTGGAGCCTTTTGGATCCAAGGGAACGCATCTGCCCAAAAATGGGTGTAGCGCGACACCGCCTTCGGGGGCAAAGCCGCGCCTTCATGCCAAGGCGGTGTCTCGCTAACGCTTCCCACCGCACTCCAAGTTCGCGCCCGGCCATCCGCAAGCCGCCGTCGGCGGGTGCGACAGGCTGGCAAACGACGAATTCTCCGCGAGGGCCAAGCCAAACCGCCCGCCGACCTCGGGAATCACCCCAAAGTCCTCCCAAATCAGCGCACCGACCTCTCAAATCGGGAGGTCTTCCGGTCAAAACAGCCCGCGGACCTCTCAAATCGAAAGCCCAGCCTCCCGAATTCACAGGTCGCCGGGCCGAATGACGAGGTCGTTGGGGCAAAACCGGAGGTCTTTGGGGTGAATCGGGAGGTCGTTGAGCTGAATCGGGAGGTCGTTGGGGCAAATCTGAAGGTCCTTGGACCGAATCGGGAGGGCGTTGCTCTGAGACGGCAGGTCCCAGAGGCGAATTCCAAGGTTTCCGCCCCAATCTGAAAGCGAGCCCATCTGAATCGGAAGGTTCAGGGGCGCTTTTCAGCGTCGAATGAAGTTCCGTCCGATACTTGGCTCGGTGTGAAGACCCCACATTCCTTCGGGGGCACGCTTCGCCGGGAGAAGCGGCCTTCGAATCTTTAGGCCGCGGAGTCGCTTCCGGCCTTTTTCCTCCCGCTCGCCTTCGCGGCCTGAGCCTTGGCTCGCTCGTCGAGCTTCGCTTGGTCGGCCGCGCGCCAGAGATACCACGCGGCCACGCTGCGCCAGGGCTTCCAGCGCTCGCCAAACCCGCGCAGGGCGCGCGGATGCGGCAGATCGTCGCCGCCATACACCGCGCGGTAGCCGGCGCGCACGCCGAAGTCATCGACCGGCAGCACGTCGGGACGCGCGAGCTTGAAGATCAGCAGCATCTCCACCGTCCAGCGGCCCACGCCGCGCGCCTGCGTGAGGCGCGTGATGATTTCCTCGTCTGCCAGGGCGGCGAGGGCGCGTGCGTTCGGGATGATGCCGGCGGCAGCCTTTTCGGCGATGTCGCGCAGGGCCACGGCCTTGGCGGCGGAGAAGCCGCACGCGCGCAGGTCCTCCACCGGCAGCGCGAGGAGCGCGGCGGGCGTGGGAAAACGTTTCCGCGGGAAACGCGCGAGCAGGCGACCGAGGATCTTCTCGGCTACCACGCCGGAGAGTTGCTGGTGGGCCACGGCGCGCACCAGGGCCGCAAAGGGCGTGCGGTCCGGCGCGGGAGCGAGCGGGCACGGGCCGTGGGCATCAATCAGGCGCGCCATCGCCGGGTCAGCGGCAGCGAGGAAGGCGTGGGCTTCGGGGGTCATGCGGGCGGGGAAATCGTGGAAGGGGCCGAGTGGGTTCGAGGCGCGAGGCAAGCGTAAGCGGCGAGGCGTGGACCGGAAAGCGTCGTCGGCCTCGATCCGGCCCTCGCAAATTTCCGCGATGCACGCAGCGGCGCGGGGTATGCTCTCCCGAAGCCCCTTGCGATGGACTTACACCCTCCTGGCCTTCCCCCGCACGAGCAGCTCGGCATCCTCGCGGGAGCGTTTCAGCACGACGTCGCCAACCACGCCTCGGTGCTGTCGGGTTTGGTGCAATTGCTGGAAGCCACGCCGCCGCCAGGACGCGACGGCGCGCGCCTGTTCGCCGAGCTGCAGCGCGCGCTCGGCCGCTTCAACGAGGCGCTGGCAGAGTTCACGCGGATGCGCCGCGCGCTCACGCAGCCCGCGCCTCGTTGCGCTCCGGCCGAGGCGGCGGCGGCCATTCAGACGGGCTTGGGTGGCGGCACCCTTGCGGCGACGGTCGCGCCGGACGACCCCCTGCTCTCGGGCGACGCGCGCTGGTTCGCTTTCCTTGTCGTGACCCTGGCCAGAATTGCAGGTCAGTCGCCGAGGGAGGCCTTCTTCATGGCGCGCGTGTCCGAAGGGCCCGCGTGCGCGGAGTTGCGACTGCTCTTCGGAACGCCCGAGCTGGGAGCCCTCGCGGCCTTCGCCAGCAAGTTGCCCCCCACCCCCCTGCCGCCGGCAGTCGCGGTCGCACGGGTAATCCTCGTCCGGCTGGACGGCACCGCGGAACTCGTGCCCAGCGAGGCGGGACTGGCTCTGCGCCTGCGCTTCCGCCATCTCCGGCCGCTGCCGCGGTGACACGATTCACGCACAACCCACCGCGCTCCCGCCGGTTTCCGCAACGATTTCGCAATTGACCATGACCCCCTCCTTCCTCCGCGTGTCCGCCGCCGCGCTCCTCGCGGCCGCCGTGTCCTTCCTCCTGCCCGCGGCTGCCGCCGCGCAAACGCCCGGCCGCTCCTTCCGCGGCGCCTACGACCTGGTCAAGCCCAACGACGTCAACCAGCAGTTCGTGCTTTTCGTGGGGAAGAACTCGCTCGCCTACTGCGTTTATGCCGACTACGCGAACCGCTCGGTCGGCATCGCCACCTTCGCGATCAACTCGGCCGGCCAGTTCTCCTTCGCCACGAACAACGGCAAGACGATCAGCGGCACGTTTTCCGAGACGGGCGTGACGGGCAACGCCACGACCTTTGGCGCGTTCAGCGGGACGCGGCAATCCTTCCGCACGACCGGGGCGCAGAGCGCCGGCTGCTTCAACGGCTGGGCTTGGACCACGCCCAACGGCACGCTCGACTCGATCACCTGGATCATCTTGCCCACCGGGCGCACCTACGTGGTCTCCTACGACGCCAACGGCGCCGTGGACGGCGGCGTCGGCACCACGCAGGTGGACGGCACGCCTTCCGGCCGAGGCACCGCGTTCAATTTCACGTTCAAGTCGGTGCTCGACGCCTTCAACTTCAGCGGCATCGCCACGCTCACCGAAGGCGTGCTTGACGGCTCTTTCCGCGCGGGTTCCGCGACGGTGCTCTTCTCGATGCCACGCGAGAACGCCACCTATCATCTCATCAACCTTGCCACGCGCGGCTTCGTCAACACGGGCGACGGCGCCCTGATCGGCGGCTTCGTGGTCTCGGGTGGCGCGAAGCGCGTGGTGATTCGCGCGCTGGGGCCCTCGCTGGCCGCGGCCGGCGTGGCGGGCGTGCTCTCCGACCCGACGCTCCAAGTCAACGCGGGCTCCACCGTGGTGGTGACGAACGACAACTGGCGCACCGACGCGAACTCCGCGCAGGTGGCCGCGCTCGGTCTCGCCCCGAGCTCCGACTTGGAGTCTGCCGTGGTCCTGAACCTGGAGCCCGGCGCCTACACCGCCATCGTGCGCGGCGCCGGAAGCGCGACCGGCGTGGCGCTCGTGGAAGTGTATGAGGTGGATTGAAGAGGGGTGGACGGCGCGCTGGACGCTACCCGCCGAAAGGGGAGCTCAACCGCCAGGCGGCGCGCCCGAAGATTCCGGCTCCATGCGCGGGAGAGCAGGAGCTTCCATGCGCCGAATCTGCCGATCATGAGCGCGTGAGAGGAAAAGGAGCGCCGCCGTTCCTCCGATCAGCGCGGCCATCATGTCCGATTGCGTGTCCCACGGATCGCCCTGGGTTCCGAGGAAGTCGTCGGCCCCTTGCCCGAGCAGCAGCGCCGTGCCCCACTCGAAGAGCTCGTAGGCGGCGCTCAGCGCGAGGACGACGCACAGCACGAGGAACGCGAGCATCCGCGTGCCGCGCACATACGCCCCGCGGATAAGGATCTCCCTCGCGAGAAGCGCGGGAACGAAGCCTTGAAAGAAGTGCCCGATCTTGTCGTAGGGATTGCGGTGCAAGCCCAGAAGGTCGGCGATCTGAAACCCCAGCGGAACCCGCGCGTAGGTGTAAGCCCCTCCCAGGATGAGGACGAGCGCGTGCAGGAAGATGCACCCATAGACCAGCGTCGTGAGCGGAAAGCGCCGGTAGCTTGACCAAAGAAGCGGGACGCCGATGAGGATCGGAAAGACTTCCATCGCCCACGTGAGGCGGCTGTAGGGATGCAAGCCGGAGAGCGCCAGCAGCCCCAGCAGGAGAAGCGTCGCAAGGACGAGGATGCCTGAGCGATTCGCCGGCAGGCTGGTGCGAGATGCTCGCCCAAGGTGACCCATTGTGTCGTCGAGATAAGACGTTCGATTTCCCCGGCCTTGTCCCCGGCTCATTTCGCCCCTGCCTCATTCTGCTTCCAAAATCTTGCCGAGGGGGGGACTCGAACCCCCACTCCTTTCGGAACCAGATCCTAAGTCTGGCGCGTCTGCCATTTCGCCACCTCGGCGGGCGGCCGTTGGACATAACCTGGACCAGCTTCGGCGGACGCGAAAGCGCGAGATTGCACGGGGACGGGAGATCGCGGCTCGCGCAGGACGCGATCCGCCGGCGTCAGCGCTCGCTCATGAAGCGCGAGGCGTTGCGGCGGTCCTTCTTGATCTGCGCCCACTCGTCCGGGTCGAGGCGGCCATTCTTGTTGCGGTCGTATTTGCGGAGCAAATCCTGATGCTCACGCTCCTGCGCGGCCGTGCGTGAGGACGGGGCGGGCTTCTTCGCGGCCTCGGCGGGCTTCTTGTCGTCGGCGAGGAGCGGGGAAGACGCGCCGAGCAGCGCGACGCAGGCAAGGAGGAGAAGGCGAGGCATCCGACCGGTTTATCGGGTCACGCGCGCGGTGACAAGGAAAATGAGCCAAGCCGGGACGCCCGGTCGGGGCTGCGTCTAGCGCCCGCCGCTGCCAAGGCTTTCCATCTCCTTGAGAACGGCGTCGAGGTCGCTTCGGCTTCCGCGGGGGGTGGGGCC
>CALMOL010000247.1 GCA_937871685.1 uncultured Verrucomicrobiota bacterium | reverse complement strand
CAACAACACGATCGGGCGCTTCACGCCGGATGGGGTGGAAAGCGTCTTCGCCAGCAGCGGCCTGAATAGCCCCCTCGGTCTGGCCTTTGATGCGGCGGGCAATCTCTTTGTGTCGAACAACGCCAACAACACCATCGTGCGCTTCACGCCCGCCGGGGTCGGCAGCGTCTTCGCCAACGCCAGCAGCGGGCTGGACCAACCGACCTACCTGGCCTTCTCCCCCGTGCCCGAGCCGAGCGTCTGGGCGGTGGTCTTGGCCGGCGGCGTGGTGCTGCTCGGCTTCGGCCGGCGGCTACGACCTTCGGCCGCTTGCTCTTCAAAAGCGGACGCTTAGCAAGGGGCTCTGCCGGTGGAAACCGGCAGCGCGCGCGGTGCGCGGTCGAGCGAAGCACGCAAGCAGAGCGAGTGACGCCGAGCGCCGTCCGCGCCAAGGCCCGCCAGCGACGGCGCGCCGGCTGCCGGGAGCGCCTTGGCCGCGGCGAACCCGCCGAGAGGTTCGCCCGCCGCAGCAGCGACGTGAAGGAGCAGGCCGTCGGCCGTTCCTGTAGAAATCCGGGCCCGGCCGACCTGTGCCAGCATAAACGAAGCGAGTCATAGGTTAAGTTCGCCGCCGTATCGCGAAATTCGCCACACCTTCAGGAGAAAGCTCTCAGCTTCTTTTCAACGATCTCCCACTTACTGTTTTTCTTCTCCAAACGATACTGCACGATCGAAAGTTCAAGCCGAACACTTACCGCGAGCTTTACCTCAACAGACGCGCACTCGGTTTTGTCGACTCGTGCATCGAGAACAACGCAGCCAGGGCGAACCACGTCGCCTTCGTATAACTCTCTCGGCAGCTTTTTACCAAATCGAAGGTCGATCTCCAAGCCGGACAGCATTTTTCTTACAGCTTCGCCCACCTCGATCTCGTCACGGACGAAGTAGATTACCCTGGTGGAGTTGCTCGTATTTTCCGAGTTCATTATCCCGATCATTTCCGAACACACGGCTGCCTTCGCCGCCGTTAGGGATGCGCGATTTGGGCGGCAGCACGAGCTTAAAGCTACAAGTAACACCAATGCGACCGCGGCTGACAATAAGGAGCGAACGAGCCTATTCATAAATGTTGGACATCCGACGGCACCACTGGCAGTCTGGCTTGGCATCAGGATCTCGGTCCCTGTATGGCCCTACGAGATTGCCGTATCCGCCATACATCAAGTTGGAGCGTAACATCGAATGAACGAATGGGTTGGGCAGGGTTCTGTCATCGCCCACGTATCCGATGTAGTGCCCCATTTCGTGTGCGAACGTATCCCCTCTGTTGTTCTTCCCGGCGTTAAACATTATAATCCCGTTGTTGGCGATCTGTCCTCTCGGTGTTTCTCCAAACATTACGGGGGTATTTGTGAACAGCACTCGCACCCCAGGAAAGCCGGTGTTGATGTTCTGTAGATTTGGCAACCGCTTATCATTGTCGACTTCATAGAAGTTGGGCGCTTGGCGGCGCGTCCAATCGAAGTGAACTCGAACATCCACGCCGCACATCAGCTTCCACTCGTCGCAGCAAACTTTGAGGGCTCTTTTCAGACCTTCAACATTATCCCAAATGCGACGCCTCAAACTTGGGTCCTTGAATGAGCCGGAACCGTCGAAGCCGATGTTTACGTCAATGGAACGGAGGCCAACTGCATCGATTATGTTGGCTGGGTTGTTGTTAACGAACCCGTATAGGTTCAGCCCGCCCTCCTCTTCGATGGGATCACGACTGCTCCACCTTCCCGTGCCGGGGTGATAGTAGCGATACCCGTAGTAGAGCAGGCCCGTGCCGTCGTCATACTTGGTGCTGAACCGCCACGGATTGCTCGCCGCGGCTGGTCCCGTGGCCTCCAGGGGTTCGCCGAAGGGGCCGTAGGCATAGCGTGCGCTGGGTTGGCCCGTCTGGGCATCGATGAGTGCACACACGTTGCCAGAGGCGTCCGAGCAGGCGAAGTGACTTTGCGACGTTGTTGGCGCATGGTCGGTGGTGAGCAACAGGCCTCCCACCCCGCCGGCACCCTGGGGGGTGTTGCTCAGATCCAGGCCCCAGAGGTTGGAGCGCTTGAGTTGGTTGTTCTCGTCCAGCTCGGCCACCAGCAGCCAGCCGTCCCACACGTAGCGCGTCGTGCCGGCTTCTTCCCAATCGCCGGTCTTCTGGTTGCGGATTTTGCGCTGCTTCTGCACGCGGCGGCCCTGCACATCATAGGTGAAGAAGAACTGTTCGCCACCCGCGTTGCCCTCCACCATCTGGCCCTCCTCGGGCAGCCACACCTTGCTCTCTCCGGCGGAAGAGCGGTTTTCGAGCTTCACCAAGCGGTTCTCCGCGTCCCACGTGTAAAGCCAGCGCCCGTCGGAAAGCAGGTTGCCGTCGTCGTCGTGGGCGTAGGTCTCGGTGGCCGGGGGCAGCCACAGGCTGGCGCCGCTCTGCGCCACCAAGTCGGCTCCGCCAGGGCCGGCGTGGTTGCGCACGGCCACCACGTTGACGGGCTGCATGCGCCCGCCCTGGGAGTTGTCCGCGGGCAGGGCTTTCCAGAACCGCTCGCCCTGGCGCTGGGCGGCGAAGAAGTGGCCCTGGCCGTCGTTGACGCTGACGCTGGCTTGGGCGCTGGCCGTGCCGAGCACATCCAGGAATCCTGGGTTGGTGCGCTGGGTGTAGCGGTTCAGGAGGTCGGGCACGTAGGAGGATTGGCGTCCGTTGACCGTGGCGCTGTAGCGGTTGCCGGCCGTGTCGAAGTGAAAACCGAAGTCGTAGCCGGGCACGGCGCTCCCGTCGCCCACGTTTCGGCGCCGGGCTTGGACGACTTGGCCCAAGGCGTCGTAAACGTATTCCCACCGGGTGCCGTCTTCCAGGGTGACGCGCTCGCGCTGCCCGGCCGCGTCGAGGCGGTAGCCGAAGGCGGCCAGCGGGGAGCCACCGCCTCCGCCGGCCAAGGCGTGCGTCCACTGTGCGGGGCGGTCCTGCACGTCGTAGGTCTTGGCGGTGCTGGCTCGACTGATCCCGCCACCCGCGAAGGTGAGGCTCTCGACTAGGCTGGCCACGCTGTTCGCCGTGTAGCCGTAGGCCACCGTGGCGGCATCCTGGCTTGCGCTCGCCAAGCGGCCGGTGCCGGTATCGTAGGCCCATGACTGCGACAGGATTATCGCGCTGCCGCGCTTGAGATCGAGTTGGTAGCGCCGGCCCTTGGGGTCGAAGCTGCGCACGAGGCTCACGGAATCGGCCCCATACGCGCCGCCCGTCCAAGTTTCCTGCTCTAGTTGGCCGTCCAGGCGCCAAGCGAGAGCGTGCGTGCCAGCCACGCTGCTTTGCTCCTGGCGCACGCGGCCGAGGCGGTCGTATTGCAGCGTCACCTCCGGGGTCAGCTCCGCGTCGCCGGTGTAGGTGATCGTCTCGGGCTCGCCCGCGGTATTGAAGGTGGAAACGGTGGCCTGCGCGCCGCGCGCCCCCGTGCGCTTGCGCAGCCGGCCGGCGGCGGTCCACTGGTAGCCGACGCTCTTGCCGATGGTATCCGTCTTGGCGGACAGGCGGCCGGTGACCGGGTCGTAGGCCCAAATGGTGGTGGCCAGGCCGGCGGAGCCGGTCAAGGTCATGGTCTGGCGCCGACCCTGGGGATCGTAACTGTAGAAGGCCGGGGTGACGCGTGCGCCCTGCACGCTGGCCACCTCGCCGTTGGGGAAATAATAGGTGGCTGTTTCGGCCGCGTCCGGCCAGATGGTCTTCCAGGGCCGGCCGCGCGCGTCGTAGAGGGTCTGGGTGACCTCGCGCAGGCCGTTGGGGGCCGGGCGGTCCACGGAGGTGAGCTCGTCGGCGGACGAGTAGTCGTAGGCGGTCAGCCCGGTGCGCGTCTGCTCATATGAGATCAAGCGGCCGTGCGCATCGTAGAAGAAATTCTCGGCGGCCAGGAGCGTGCCGCCGGCCGCGTGGTGCTCGCGGCGTTCGAGCCGGCCACCATGCAAGAGAGATTCCAGCGTCCAGGTGCCATCAGGCCGGGTGACATAGACGTCGATCTTGCCTGTGCCGTAGCCGGTGCGCACCATGGTGGTCAGGCGGTCGCTGGTCATGCCGTAGTCCCAGCGCCACTCGCGGTGGCCGTTAGGCGTGCGCTCGACGCGGCGCACGACGGCGGCGGAGGCGGAGTTGTCCGTGGGCAGAACCGTGGTGGTCTCGATCAGGACGGTGAGGCTGGTGTCGGTGGTGGCCGCGCCCACGCTGCGCTGCACGCGGACGACGCGGTCCAGGCCAGCATCGGCGATGGCGCCGTTTCTGTCCATGTCCACGGCTACCGTGTCGCGCTCGCCGCGCGCATTATAGTCGTAGAGCGTCGTTACGCCGTCCTCGTCGGTTTCCTTCCAAAGCTGCCCCTTGGCGTTGAACTTGCGCGTGCGCGAGGAGCCGTCGGCATTCATCCAGAAGTGCTCCTGGCCGAGCAGGTTTGTGTAGGTGGTGGTCCACTCCATGGCCGCTCCCTGGGCACCGAGGCGGATTTCCTTGACCCAGGTGCCGAAGGGGGCGCCTGGTCCAGTAGGAGCGGTGGCCCCATATTCGTAGCGCCGTGGGCGCTCGGCGCTCCCCATGACCGATTCCAAGCGGCCGTCGGAGTGGATGCGCTCGATGCGCGAGGCGGCGTCCGACGTGCCGTAGGCGAAGGTCGTGGTCCGGGTCGTGATGCGTGGCTCGCCGGGGGAGCGGGTTTCGTCGAACTTGGTCACGCGTCCCAGCGCGTCCGTGCTGCTGGTTCGCCGGCCGGCCAAGTCGTAGAGGCTGGTCTCCTGCACGATGCGCGTGCCGTTCGTGCCAGTGCGCGAGCGCTCGATCAGACGACTAGCCGCGTCGTAGGCGGATGCCTGGGTGATCCCGGCGCCATTCGTCTCGCGGGTGATCCGGCGGGCCAGAGAATCGTAGCCATAGGAAGTGGTGGTGCCCTCACGGTCGGTGCGAGACTCCATCGCGCAGCAACCGTAGGAAATCCGCTCGGTCGTCCCGTCGTCGAAGCTCCAGGTCATCGGCCGGCCGAAGTCATCGGCCAAGGTGACCGCGCGCGAAGCCAGGAGCCTGCTGGGGGTTCCAGCCACGTCGTAAGTTTGGACGACGGTTTCCTGGTCCGCTTGGTTGACGACGGTGACGGTGCGCTGGCCGTCGGCAACTGCGCCCTCCGAGGGGCTTCCGACCGTGCGCGTGGTGGTCAGCGTGCTGCCATCAGAGGAGTAGGTGTAATCAAAGGTCTCCAGCGTGCCGTCGGGCCGGCGGATGCTTTTCACGCGGCCAGAGCAGTCGCCGACGGTCCAGGTAAGCGTGGAGGTTACGAGATTGGCCGGGTCGTCCCAGCTGGATGTGGCGTTGGCGGCGAGGATCTCCCTCGTCTCGCTGGCGTCGACGAAATAAGTCCAAGACCGGCGCGTAAGCACGCCGAGGGTTGTATCGGTGCGCTGGCGCCGCGGAACGCTGGTGGTGGCATAGGTGGTCTCCACCATCCGGTGCACGTTCCCGTCCAACGGCTCACTAAACACACTCCCCAGATGCTGGCTAATGCGCCGCGTTTCACGCCCGAGCGCGTCGTAATCGAACCACTCCCAGCGCCCGCTCGGCTCGACATGGAGGCGCAGCCGTCCGTAGCGACCAACGTTATAACCGCTGTCGTAGACGGCGTAATAATCCCAAGTCTCGGTGAGCGCCGCGCCGTCTGGGTCACGCACGCGCTGGACGAGTTCCTCGCCCCAGGCGTAAACTTGGAACGTCTCGTTGGTTACCGACACAAGGTTGTTGGCCGCGTCGTAAAGTTGTCGGCGCTCGGTGCGCTGGGTGTGGCCAGAATTCCAAGTGGGAGTGAGCACCTCGCGCGCTTGGCCGTTCTCGCGGTCGAAGACCCATCCGCCAGTCGCCGGGTCGTAAATCCAGAGATTAGTCTGCACCGCGGTCGAGCCGCTCCACACGGTGATGCGCACCTTGTTCCAGTCGGGCACAAGCGGGTTCGCTACAGACGGAAGATTTTCGACTACGACGCGGCGAGCCGGGTTGCCCGACACGGGGTAAACTTTGGTGGTTGCGTCCTGCGGGCCGCTGATGGCACTGCGGGGAAACTCGCGAATCTCGAAGCTCGACTCGGGCGTCACAATCGCGAAGTTGACCACGCAGGAGGCATTGGAAAACTGCACGGGCAGTCCGGTGGTGGAGTCCTTGGCCAAGGTGCCCCCCGGCCCGGCTTGGATCTTCACGCTGCCCAGCGAGCAAAACCCGCGGCCCAGGGTATTCGCCCGCAGACTTAATTCGTCTCGCTTGCGCCCAAAGTCCGAGCGGCCCAGGCCAAGCCGGAAGGCAAGGCTGTCTAAGCCGGGCGTAGCGCAGCGCGCGTCCTCGCCCTCGCAGGACGAGCAATCCTGGTCTTGCCAGTCGTCTTGGAACGACCCGACAAACATGGCTACGTGCGCGTTCATTCGCCACCAATCACTCCCGCACGAAAAGGAGAGAGGGGGTCCCGGGTAGTCATCGCAATAACCAATCCACTTGGAAACCGTCGTGCCCCGGGCGGTTTTGCGATCGATGGGTTGATACGAATCGTTGATCGGCGTTGGACAAAGCGGATCAGCATGCGTCGATCCAGGGTCGAGGAGACCAAAATAAATCACGCTGCCCGACGCATCCCCCGCTTCAAAGTAGCCGCGGGTAGCAGTGGATGACCAACTAGTTTCGTTGTAGGAAGGATAGCCGCCCCCTCCACCCTGAGGGTAATTGCTGGCACCAGCGAGGGCGCAGACGTTAAAGTATTGGATAATGTCTTGACGTCGGAAACCGTGCGAGTTCCAAGCGCTAGTTGCAGGACCGTTGGCTGCACCGCAGGTAGTCCCATCCGCTGCCCGTAACGTCACACCGTTTATCAACACATAATTTTGGTAAGGACCGGGGTTGTCTTGAACCGTCACGACGCAGCGCTTCAAAGCCGCCTTGAGCAGGGCGACCCGTTCGTCGGCCGGCAGGAGAGCAGAAGGCCGTGCGCAAAGAGCCGCGACCGTCTTTTCTGCCCACGGCACCCAGGTGGTCGTGCCCCACTCATTGCCCTTTAGACCCCATCGTGTGCCGGTGAAGGACGCCGCGTCAAAGGTTACGTATCGCGTGGCGAGCCCACCAAATACCTGATTTTCCAGCGCATCCAGCAAAGCGTTGAGCTTGGTGGGATCGTCTAAGTCGCTGCCGTAAAAGCCGTCTGACGGATAGGCGCCGGGGTCGACGTCGCCGCGCTTGGGGAAAGTGGTTTGACCTCCGCCGGAGTAGGGGCCCCAGCGTTGCTGCACTGAGCGTTGCAAGGCTTCGATCGGCGGCGCACCTGAAACTCGCTCCGCAATCAGCTGGAACGCAGCAAGCAGTGCGAGCTGCCATATCTTGTTAGTTCGCCCGCTCTTGGTGCCCTGGCCCATAGTTTATGAATTGGTCGGCCCGCGTTAGTTGGTGGAAAAGCTTCAGAAACCCGGTGTCAGCACCGTTAGGGAAAGTGACGCGGCATTGGCAGTGCTGGGGGAGGCGGTGGCGCGAGGATTGCGCCCCTCGACGTAGCATTGCCAGAGCGGCACGCCGTCCGGGCTGAGCCAATTGGGGTTCAGCGCGGTTCGCGCGAAGTGTTGCACCTCCCACCAGTCCGGCAGGCCGTTGCCGTCCGCGTCGGCTGTTGCTTGTAAGGTCACGCGTAAACGCAGCAGGTGGCGGGGCACCTTTGCCGGAGGGGCTTGATCTTCAATCGTAACCCAATCGCCCGAACCGGCGTCCCAGTGGCCGGCGAAGCCCACCAAATCGTATCCGGTCTGCCAAACGGCTTCGGGATCGCCCGGCTGGACGCTTTCCACTGCGTCCACCCAGTAGATGAGGTCGTCGGCGGCCTTTTGGCGTGGGTAGGTCAGGGTGAGGTGACCGCTGAGTGGGCTGAAGGCACCGCCGAAAGACTCGGCGGCAGGCATGTCCGCCACCCACGGGTCAGTTCCCAGCGCATATTCTAGAAGGTTGGAGCGGCCGTCTTGGTCGGGGTCAGCGTCAGGCCCGGAGAGTGTCGGATCGGCCAGTTGCTCGAAGGTGAAGTGCTGTGTGCGCCATTGCTCAAAGGGCTGGCCGCCGAAGGCGCAGGGGGCGGCAAGCACGACGCCAAGGCAGCAGGAGGCGATGGGGAAACAACATGACCTTGGTCGAATACCGGCGGGGGACAAAACCGCCGGGATGCTGGCGAGAGCGTGCAAACGGGCAAGCGGATTTTCCAGAATCTTGACGAAGCCACGAGAAAGCGGGCGGTGGCAGAGAAGTCTACGCCGCCGGTCACCGGGAAGAACCAGCCCTCTTGTCCGTCGGCTTAAGCAAGCGCCGCCGGGGGAGTGCGTTAAGCGCCCGCCGCCGTCAGCACGCCTTGCGCGGCCAAGATTTCCTCCGTGGTGAGCACCACGGCGAATTCCCGGTGCAAGCTCGCCAGCGCCGTGGCGTGCATTTCCTCCGCAGAATGGCGTCGCCCGTCCGGACCGACCCGCGCGAAGGTCGCCGTCGCGTCGGATGCGACGACGCAGGCGAAGCCGAGGTTGCCGGCCATGCGCGCCGTGGTGGAAACGCAGTGGTCCGTCGTCAATCCCGCCAGCACGAGCGAGCCCAGGCCGCGCCCCCGCAGGTGCTCCTCCAGGCCCGTCCCGATGAACGCGCTGTTCACCTCCTTCCCGAAGACCGCTTCCCCCGCCCGCGGCGTCGCTTCCGGCCGGAAGTCGCAGCCCGGCTGGCCGGGGCGCAGCGGCGAGTCGGGCGAGGTGGACCGGTGCTGGGCGTGCGCCACGGGCCAGCCGGCCGCGCGCCACGCCGCGAGCAGGCGGGCGATGTTCTCCTCCGCCGCGGGGTTGTTTCGCTCGCCCCATTTCGGGTCGTCGAAGCCGACTTGGACATCAATGAGCAGGAGCAGGGTGGGATCGGGAAGAGCGGGCGTCATGGCAGGAGGGAGGCTTCACCGTGCTCGTGGCCACGGAAAAGGACAGCCGCGCGACGATTCCGGCCGCAAGCCTGCCGGTGGCGCCGCCCTCACTGGCCGCTCGGTGCCGGCGGGGGCTGATCGCCGGCCAGCGCCAAGACTTCGCCGACGAGGAAAAGCGAGCCGGCGACGAGGGCAGGCTCCGCGTGGGAGGCCGCCCGGGCGAGCGCGGCGGCGGCTTCCGGAGAATCGGCCACGTCGGCACCGGGAAGGGTGGCGCGGATGACTTCGGCCAGCTCGGGGGCGGGGAGCGAGCGCGGGTTGCGCGCCGGGACGGCGATCCAGCGGCGGGCGAGCGGGGCAAGCGCGCGGACCACGCCGGGCGTGTCCTTGTCGCGCAAGGAGGCGAGGATCACGGTCGCGCGGTCGGCGGGGCCGAACTCCTCGCGCCACGTCTCGACGAGGCGGGCGGCGGCGGCAGGGTTGTGCGCGCCGTCGAGGATCACGCGGCCGGCGGCGAGGCGCTGGAAGCGGCCGGGCCACTCGGCCGAGGCGAAGCCGGCGCGGAGATCCTCGTCGCGCACGGGCAGCGCGGCGGCGCGGAGCGCGGCGGCGGCGAGGGCGGCGTTGCGG
>CALMOL010000246.1 GCA_937871685.1 uncultured Verrucomicrobiota bacterium | reverse complement strand
GTGGCGTAGTTCGCGAGGCTCGGGCTGTTGATGTCCCGCGGGCGCGGAAGGTCGATCATGAACTGCTCGCGGATGCGTCCTGGATGTGGCGAGAAAAGCACCACGCGATCGCCCAGACAGGCGGCTTCGCGGACGTTGTGCGTGACGAAGAAGATGGTCTTGCGGCGCGCTTCCCAAATGCGCTGGAGGTCGCCGTAGAGCGACTCGCGCGTGAGGGCGTCGAGCGCGGCGAAGGGCTCGTCCATGAGGAGCACGCGCGGGTTCGGCGCGAGCGCGCGGGCCAGGGCCACGCGCTGCTTCATGCCGCCGGAAAGCTGGTGAATGCCGGAGCGCTCGTTTTTCTCCAGCCCGACGAGCTGGAGGTAATACTGCGCGACGCGCACGCGTTCCTTGGCCTTGAGGTTGGGCTTGAGCTTGAGGCCGTAGAGGACGTTGCCGAGCACGTCGAGCCACGGGAAGAGGGCGTGCTCCTGGAACATCACGAGGCGCTCGCGCCCCGGCCCGGTGACGGGCTGGCCATCGGTGACGATGCGGCCCTCGTCCGGGTGATCGAGGCCGGCGATGAGGTTGAGCAGCGTGGACTTGCCGCAGCCGCTCGGGCCGACGATGCAGACGAACTCGCCCTCGGACACCGAGAGCGAGACGTGGTCGAGCGCCTGCACGCGGCCGTCCGGCCCCTCGAACCACTTCGACACGCCCTCCACCGCGATCTTGGAAGGCGGCAAAGGAGCAAGCTCCTCCTCCAGCGAGGGGCGTGGCGGGCTGGCTTGGAATCTCATGACCGTGGGAAAACCACAGATTAACGCAGATTAAAGGAGATTAAGGGAGACTGGCGCGAGAGCACCTTGTCCAGAGCACGAACGTCTTGATCTTCCCGAGGTCACGCCTTGCGAACGTCGCGCGTAAACGGGTAGCCTCCAATCTCCTTTAATCTGCGTAAATCTGTGGTTATCCCCTCGGTCACGGGGCGGCAAACAGCTTGTCGAGCGCCGTCTCGCCGCGCAGCAGGCCGGTCTTGCGGGCCTCGGCCACCTGCTTGGCGATGCCCTCGCGCGGGATCTTGGCGGAGAAGGTCAGGCGCTTGATCGCGGCGGCGATCAGTTCCGGGTTCACGTCGGAACGGGTGATTTCCTTCAACTCCGCGCGGATCAATTCCTGCGCCTCGGCCGGATGCTCGACGATCCACTGGGTCAATTCCTCGTGCGCGGCGGCGAACTTCCTGGCCACGTCACCCTGCTCCTCCAGGAACTTGCGGCGCGCGACCAGGATGGTGGTCACGTCGTCCTTCTGCTCCACGATCACGCGGCCGCCGGCCTCGCGTTCCAGGCGCGACACCCACGGCTCCACCGTCCACACGCCGTCGAGCTTGCCCTGCTGGAAGAGGCCGAGCTGGTCGGGGTTGGCGGTGGGCACCACGAAGGCGTCGCCGGCGCCGGTGGGGCCGATCTTCAGCCCGCCGTCGAGCAGCCACGCGCGGCAGGCGATGTCCTGCGTGTTGCCGAGCTGCGGGGTGGCGATGCGCTTGCCGCGGAAGTCGTTGGGCCTGGCGGCCTGGGAATCCTTGGGCACCACGAGCGCCGCGCCGCCCAGGCAGGCGCCGGCCAGCACGCGCGGCTCGTCGCCGGCCGAGCGGAGATACAGGTTCAGCGCGGGGTTCGGCCCGACGTAGGTCACGTCCAGCGAGCGGGCGAGGATGGCTTCCATCGCCGAGGGGCCGGCGTTGTAGGAATACCACTCGATCTTCCAGCCCGGCCCGAGCCGCGGCTCGATCCACGGCTTGCCCTGGCGGGTCAGGGCCCGCGCCACGAGCGCCTGCGCGTGGGTGAGGTTGGGGAAGTGGCCGGCGCGCAGCGTCTTGTCCTGCGCCAAGACGGGGAGCGGGATCAGCGCGAGCGCGGCGAGGAGGAAGGATCGGCGGGAGATCATGGTCATTGGAGGGTTTAGGAGGGCTCGACCCATCCGTCCTCTGCGTTCTCTGCGCCTCTGCGGCGGAACCGCGGCAGACCAATGGGGAAGCGCGGCGGGTCATCCCCGGAAACGCTCCCGCCGGCCGCGCCGGCCCCTTCCACAAGCGGCGCGCCCGCGGCAAGGGGAAAATTGCGCGATTTTCCTCGTGATGCCGTTGACGAATCTTTCGCCCCTCGTCACCATAAGTTCTCCTAATCCACGCGACGTTTCCGTGGGCGATTGCGCATCCCAAGCGATGCCGGTCGTCCAATTTTCGCCGGAGCCAGTTTTTTTTCGGCAAATCGGCCCCGGCCGTGCGATGGGAAACCAGCCCTCTTTTCTCCGCGCGGTCCTCCTCCTTTCCGGCCATGGCCAACATCTTTCCGAAGTGGACGAACCAACTGCCGCTGAAGGTCTTGGCGGGCGCGGCCCTGGTCGTCACGGCGCTCACCGGCGGGATCACCTACTACTTCACGCCCAAATACACGAACGTGGGCTACCAGCCGGTGCAGCCGGTGCCCTTCTCGCACGCCATCCACGCCGACCAGCTCGGGCTCGACTGCCGCTACTGCCATTCCTACGTCGAGAAGGCCGCGCACTCGAACGTGCCGAGCACCCAGACCTGCATGAACTGCCACTCGCAGATCAAGCAGAACTCCCCGCGCCTGGCCCTCGTGCGCGAGTCCTACAAGTCCGGCAAGCCCATCGAGTGGGTCCGCATCCACAAGGCGCCCGACTACGTGTATTTCAACCACTCCGCGCACGTGAACCGCGGCGTGTCGTGCGTTTCCTGCCACGGCAAGATCAACGAGATGGCGGTCGTCTATCAGGACCAGCCCCAGAGCATGTCGTGGTGCCTCGATTGCCACCGCGCCCCGGAAAACCATCTGCGTCCGCTGCAATACATCACCAACCTGAACTGGAAGCCCGAGGACATCGGCACCACCCAGAAGCAATTGGGCCAGGAGCTCAAGGACCGGTGGGGCGTCAAGCCGCCCGTGACCTGCAACGGCTGCCACCGCTGACCTTCTCGGCCGCCCTTTTCTTCGACCTTTCGACCGCTGCAACCACATGAAGCGCGTTTTCCAGCATCCCCCCGAGGCTCCTTCCCCGACCGGCCGCCGCTATTGGCGCTCGCTGGAGGAGCAGCAGAACACGCCCGAGTTCCAAGAGTTCCTCGGCCGCGAGTTCCCGCAGGGCGCGAACCAGATGGAAGGCGACGAGCTGTCGCGCCGTTCCTTCATGCAGCTCATGGGCGCCTCGCTCGCCCTCGCCGGCCTGGGCACCGCCGGCTGCCGCCGCCCGGAGGCGCACCTCATTCCCTACACGAAGGCCGTGGAATGGGTGATTCCCGGCGAGCAGCTTCTCTACGCCACCTCCATGCCGCGGCGCGGCGGGGCGATGCCGCTCATCGCCATCACCACCGACGGCCGGCCCACCAAGCTGGAAGGCAACCCGCTTCATCCCTCCTCCAAGGGCGGCTCGGACACCTTCTCGCAGGCCTCGCTCCTCGACCTCTATGATCCGGATCGCGCCCGCGGCTTCCGGCGCGGCGATGGGCCGAGCGACCTGCCGAAGTTCCTCGCGTGGGTGAAGGAGCAGCGCGCGCTCCTGGCGGCGGACGGCGGCGCGTCCTTCGCCTACCTCGCCCCCGAGAGCGGATCGCCCACCCGGGAGCGCCTGCGGCAGGACTTGCTCCGGCAGTTCCCGCGGATGACGTGGTGCGAATACGAGCCGCTGGCCGATTCCGGCGCGGCCTTCCGCGTGATCCCGCGCTTCGAGCAGGCCGACGTGATCCTGGCGCTCGACAGCGACTTCCTCCACATCGCCGAGGGCGGCGCGTCGGCCTCGATCGGCTTCCACGCGAAGCGCAACATCGAGAAGGCGGCCGACAACATGAACCGCCTCTACGTCGTGGAGCCTCGCTTCACGATGACCGGCGGCATGGCCGAGCATCGCCTGCGCCTGCCGGCCTCGCAGGTCGGCGCCTTCGCCCTCGCGCTGGCCCAGGCCATCGTCGGCTCCTCGAACGACGGCGTCCTCCGCGCCGCGGTCTCCTCCGCGCCCAACGCCGCGGGCGAGGTCGCGAAGATGGAGAAGCACGCCAAGTGGATCGCGGAGTGCGCCGCGGACCTTTCCGCGCAGCGCGGCCGTGCCCTCGTGGTCGCCGGCCCGCGCCAGCCGGCCTGGGTGCAGGCGCTGGCCTTCGCCATTTCGACGGCGCTCGGCGGCCCCGTTTCGGCCGCGCCGGTGGCCACGCGCGGCGGGATCCCGTTCGCCGAGTTCGTGAGCCGCCTTCAGTCCGGCGCGATCAAGACGGTGGTCGTCCACGGGGGCAATCCCGCCTACGACGCGCCCGCCGACCTGCGCTGGGCCGAGGCCGTCGCCAAGGTGCCGAACCGCGTTCGCTTCGGCGCGCACGAGGACGAGTCGGCCGACAAGACGACGTGGTTCGTGCCGCTCGCCCATTACCTGGAATCGTGGGGCGATGACCGTGCCGAGGACGGCTCCTACGTGGCGGTGCAGCCGATGGTTTTGCCGCTTTTCAACGGCGTGTCCGACCTGGAGATGCTCGCCTACCTCGGCGGCGCCGAGAAGGTCGATGGCCCCGAGTTGGTGCGCGCCACCTTCCGCACGATCGCGGCCGGCGCGGGCGACGAGACGACGGCCTGGAGCGCGTTTCTGCGCGATGGTTTCCTGGCCGGCTCCGCTCCGGCGGCTGGCGCGGCCGCCTTCACCGCGGGCAACGTCACCGAGGCGATCCGCACCGGATTCAAGGCGCAGCCTGCGCCCGACGACCTCCAGATGGAAGTGGTCCTGCCGGCCGACTACTCGACGTGGGACGGCCGCTACGCCAACAACGGCTGGCTCCAGGAGATGCCCGACCCGGTCACCAAATTGACCTGGGACAACGCTGCGCTGATTTCCCCGACCACCGCGAAGCGCCTGAAGATCACCAACGACATGGTGAACAACGGCTACGACGGCCCCATGCTCGAGATTGCGGTCGGCGACCGCAAGGTGCGCGCCGCCGCCCTCATCGCGCCGGGCATGGCCGACAACGTGATCGCGCTGGCCCTCGGCTACGGCCGCTCGCGCACCGGCCGCGTCGGCGCGAAGGCCGGCTTCAACGCCTACCCGCTGCGCACCGCCGCGGCGCCGTATTACGCCAGCGGCGCGAAGGTGTCGGTGCTCGCCGAGCGCTACGTCTTCGCCTTCACGCAGTCGGCCATCTGGCAGACGATGGAGGGCCGCGCCACGGTGCGCGAGATGCCGCTCGCCACCTACCGCGAGAAGCAGGGCTTCGACGACCACGGCAAGAGCTTCGTGCAGAAATTCTGGATGGACGGCCACATCCCGCCGGCGGCCGACATCTACACGAACCCCGCCTACACCGCGCCGCAGCAGTGGGGCATGGTCATCGACCTCAACACCTGCACCGGCTGCTCGGCCTGCGTGGTCGCGTGCATGAGCGAGAACAACATCCCGATCGTCGGCAAGGACCAGGTGCGCCGCGGCCGGTTCATGCACTGGCTGCGCATCGACCGCTACTACTCCACGGTGAGCGACGCCGACCAGGAGCCGCAGATGCTCCAGCAGCCGGTGACCTGCCACCACTGCGAGAGCGCGCCCTGCGAGACGGTGTGCCCGGTCAACGCGACCATTCACACCGAGGACGGCCTCAACGCGATGGCCTACAACCGCTGCATCGGCACCCGCTACTGCGCGAACAACTGCCCCTACAAGGTCCGGCGCTTCAATTATTTCGACTACAACCAGCGCCCTCTCGACCAGCTCTACTGGGGCCCCTTCGCCAAGAAGGGCATGGACGAGACGCTCAAGCTCTCGAAGAACCCGAACGTCACCGTCCGCATGCGCGGCGTGATGGAGAAGTGCACCTTCTGCGTGCAGCGCATCGAGGAAGCCAAGATCGCCCAGCTCCGCGTGGCCCGGGACTCGAACGACACCCGCGTGCCGCGCGATTCCTTCAAGACCGCCTGCCAGCAAGTGTGCCCCACCGAGTGCATCACCTTCGGCGACATCGCCGACCCGGAGAGCCGCGTGTCGAAGCTCAAGAAGACCGACCGCGACTACCGGCTGCTCGAGTATCTGAACATCAAGCCGCGCCTGTCCTACCTCGCCCGCGTGCGCAATCCCAACCCCAAGATGCCCGGCGCCGAGAACGTCGGCATGAGCACGCTGAAGGACTCGCACGATCACGACGATCCGAGCCACGGCGACCCCAAGAAGCCGGGCCAAGCTCCCTCCGCGGCCGGTTCCCACTGAGTCTGAAATTTAACCACCGCGGACACCGAGCGCACAGAGAACCGAAGAGATCGGATTTTTCAAAAACTTCTCCGTGCTCCGTTCGCTCATCCGCTGTTGCCCGCTCAAAAGCCTCCCCTTCTTCCACCTCATAGTCCTCTGTGATCTCCGTGTCCTCTGTGGTGAAAAACTTTCCCGCCCCGCACTGATTTTCTATGGCCGAAACCGCGCTTTCTCCTTCGCCGGCCGCCGCGCCGCAGTTTGATCCCGCCCTCGTCGAGCAGGTGGCCAAGAAGCCGCTTGTGCTCCATGGGCACGACTACCATTGGATCACCGAAAAGATCTGCACCATCGTCGAGGAGAAGACCCCGGCGTGGTGGTGGAGGGCGTTCATCCCCGCGGCGCTGCTGGCCATCATGGTGCCGATCGGCTTCGGCTACCTGATCCTCACCGGCGTCGGCGTGTGGGGCTCGAACATGCCGGTCGCCTGGGCGTGGGACATCACCAACTTCGTGTTCTGGATCGGCATCGGCCACGCCGGCACGCTGATCTCGGCCATCTTGTTCCTCACGCGGCAGAAGTGGCGCACCTCGATCAACCGGGCGTCGGAGGCGATGACGATCTTCGCGGTGATCTGCGCCGGCCTGTTCCCGGCGCTGCACGTCGGGCGCGTGTGGATGGCGTGGTTCCTCGCGCCGGTGCCGAACTCGAACGCCATCTGGCAGAACTTCCGCTCGCCGCTGCTGTGGGACGTGTTCGCGGTCTCGACCTACTTCACGGTGTCGCTGCTTTTCTGGTATGTCGGCCTGATCCCCGACCTCGCCTCGGTGCGCGACCGCGCCACCACCAAGGTGCGGCGCTTCCTCTACGGCTTGCTCTCGCTCGGCTGGCGCGGCGCGAACCGCCATTGGCGCAACTACGAGATGGCCTACCTGATCCTGGCCGGCATCTCCACGCCGCTGGTGCTCTCGGTGCACACCATCGTGTCGTTCGACTTCGCCACGTCGGTGATCCCCGGCTGGCACACCACGATCTTCCCGCCTTACTTCGTGGCGGGCGCCATCTTCGGCGGGTTCGCGATGGTGCTCACGCTGATGCTGCCGGCGCGCTACCTCTACGGCCTGCAGGATCTCATCACGATGCGGCACATCGACGTGATGGCCAAGATCATCATCCTGACGGGCTCCATCGTCGGCTACGCCTACATCATGGAGTTCTTCATCGCGTGGTATTCGCAGAACCCCTACGAGAAGTGGGTCTTCCTGCGCAACCGCGTGGCGGATCCGTTCATCTTCGGCCCGCTCTTCGGCGTGCCGCCCGCGCCCTACTGGTGGGCTTACTGGGCGATGATGTCGTGCAACGTGATCTCGCCGCAGGTCTTCTGGTCGCGCAAGATGCGCTCCAACCTGTGGGTGGTGTTCACCGTGTCGATGTTCGTGAACGCGGGCATGTGGTTCGAGCGCTTCGTCATCATCTGCACCTCGCTCCATCGTGACTTCCTCCCCGGCTCGTGGGGCATGTTCTACCCGTCGTGGGTGGACATCTGGACCTTCGCCGGCACGCACGGCCTGTTCCTGGCGCTCTTCCTCCTGTTCTGCCGCGTGGCGCCGGTGATCGCCATCTCCGAGGTCAAGGGCGTGCTGCCCGAGGCCGACCCGCACTACGGCCACGGCGACCACGCCGAGCACGATGCCCAGCCCGAGCCGACCAACCCCTCGCCGACGCTGAAGGCCGCGCACTAAGCTTCCTGCCCCGCCAACTATGAGCGCCTCCGTCCTTTCCCCCAGCGCGACTCCCGAGCTGCACACCTCGCGCGAGACGCCGCGCGTGTATGGCATCGCGGCCGAGTTTTCCTCCACGGCCGACATCTACCACGCCGCCGAGCAGGTCCGTGACGCCGGCTTCAAGCGCTGGGACGTGCATTCCCCGTTCCCGATCCACGGCATGGACGACGCGATGGGCCTGGGGCGCTCGCGCGTGTCGCTCATCGCCCTGTGCGCGGCGCTCACCGGCACCACCATCGGCTTCGTGCTGGAGACGTATCCCTCGATCATCGAGTATCCGCTCGTCGTCCACGGCAAGCCGGTGAACCTCTTCACCATCCCGGCGTTCTTCCCGGTGATCTTCGAGCTGACGATTCTGTGCTGCGCCTTCGGCAGCGTGTTCGGGATGCTCGCGCTCAACCGCCTGCCGCGCTGGAACCACCCGCTCTTCAACTGGGACCGCTTCGCGCGCGTCACCGACGACCTATTCGTGCTCGCCATCGAGGCCGATGATCCAAAGTTCCAGGAGACCCGCACCGCCGAGCTGCTCCAGAAGGTCGGCGGCAAGAACATCACGCTCATCTACGAGTGACTCCTTTCCTTTCCGGTCGATCCCGCCGCTGACGCCATGCGCTACTTCCTTCTTTTCTTCTTCGCCGCCGTGGTGGGCGTGGTGCTCATCGCCGGCCCGCAGGGCAAGCGCTCGCCGAACCGGCCCTTCGAGATCTTTCCCGACATGGACCACCAGCCCAAGGTGAAGGCCCAGTCGCCCTCGCGCTTCTTCGCCGACGGCGTCGGGCCGCGCCTGCCAATCGCCGGCACCGTGCCGATGGGCTACGACTTCCCCGCCGCGGGGCCCGGCCTGGCCCGCATCGCCGGCGCCGAGAATCCCGGTGCCGCCCGTTCCTCGCATCCCGGCCTTTCCTTCGGCAATGATCCCTCCTACCTCGCCACCGGCAAGATGGGCGACAACTGGGGCGACGGCATCCCGGTCGAGGTCAACGCGAAGCTCATGGAACTCGGCCGCGACAAGTTCACGATCTATTGCGCCGTCTGCCACGGCGTCACCGGCCACGGCAACGGCGTGACCTCCAAATACGGCTGGAACGGCATCGCCAACTACCACGACGAGCGCATCGTCGGGCAGCCCGACGGCGAGCTCTACAACACGATCACCCACGGCAAGAACACGATGTATGGCTACGGCGCGAACCTGTCCGTGACCGACCGCTGGGCCATCGTCGCCTACGTGCGCGCCCTCCAAAAGGCCCAGCGCGGCGCCGTCGCCGACCTCACGCCCGAGCAGCGCGCCACCCTGCCCACGCAATAGCCTTCCCGGCTCCGCTTTCCTTCAATCGGCAATCGCCAATCGCCAATCGGAAATTCTTCACATGAGCGCCGTCGCCACCCCGCACGCCCCGACCGTTTCCGCGCGCAATCCCCGGCTGGAGTCATTCCAGACCTCGAACCTCGGGCCCGTGTTCTTCGGCCTCATGGTGGCCGCCGCGCTCTCGGCCGTGGCCTTCATCGCCGGCATCTTCATCTGGCCCTTGAAGCAGGTGCTCTTCTCGCTGCTCTTCGGGTTCTCGTTCTGCTTCACCGTTTCCGCCGGCTTCCTTTTCTGGAACATCGTCCACTACGCCACGGACGCCGAGTGGTCCGTGGTGGTGCGCCGCATCATCGAGGCCGGCGCGCAGTCCCTGCGCTACGTGTGGGTGTTCTTCATCCCGCTCCTCATCTTCGCGCCCGAGGTCTATGCGTGGATGGACATCGGGCCCGGCAAGGACGTGCTGCTCGACGGCAAGCGCGCCATGATGAACCGGCCGTTCTGGACCATCCGCTTCTTCATCATCTTCCCGTTGCTCGCCCTCATCGCGTGGAAATTGCGCAAGAACTCCCAGGTGCAGGACATTGACGGCGACCCGCGCCCCACGATTTCCTCGCGCAAGTGGGCCTTCGCCGGCCTGCCGATCTTCGCCATCGGCCTGACCTTCGGCGCGATCGACTGGCTGAAGTCGCTCGACCACACCTGGTCCTCCACGATGTGGGGCGTGTATATCTTCGCCGGCTCCGCGTGGTCCGGGATGGCCGCCCTGCTGCTCATCACTATCACGCTGAAGAGCCACGGCTACCTCCAGGGCGTGGTGAACGAGGAGCACTACCACATCATGGGCAAGCTGATCCTGGCCTTCACGGTGTTCTGGGCCTACATCGGCTTCGGGCAATACTTCCTCATCTGGTATGCCAACATCCCGGAGGAGACCTCCTACTTCATCCGGCGCAACGCCGAGGGCTGGAACATCCTGAGCACGGCGCTCGTGGTGGGGCACTTCTTCATCCCCTTCGTGCTGCTGCTCTGGCAGCAGTTGAAGCGCAACCCGAACTACATGCGCTTCATCTGCATCTACGTGCTCTGCATCCACGCGCTGGACCATTACATCATCGTGCTGCCCGGCCTCCATTGGGCCGGCGTGAGCTTCAACCTGCTCGATCTCGCCAGCGTGGTGCTCATCGGCTCGACCCTCGCGTTCTTCTTCCTCAAGAACCTGGCGAAGGGCAACCTTTACCCGCTGCGCGACCCGCGCCTCGCGAACTCCCTCGCCCTCAAGAACTGAGCCGCGCCGCCGCCCCCTTCCATCCGCCGACCATGGTTGAGATCCAACATTCCGCCCACACGCCGCTCCGGGCTCCCCGGCCGCCGTCGCGCTTTTGGGCCTTCGTGCTGGGCTTCGCGCTCATCGGGCTCTTCTACTTCATCGGTAACGCCATCCTCGGCCGCTCCGCCGCGCGCTTCCAAGACGCCGACGCCGAGCGCGACGGGGAGCGCTACAAGATCAAGAAGGAACTGGACGACGCCGCCGGCAAGGCCACCGCGGGCGTGGGCTGGGTGAACAAGGACAAAGGCCTGGTCCGCTTGCCCATCGACCGCGCGATGCAGTTGGAGGTGGATCGCCTCAAGGCCAAGAAGCCCGTCGCCTCCAATGTGAAGGTCGAGACCGCGGCGGCTCCGCAGGAAAAGCCGCAGGCCGAACAGAAGCC
>CALMOL010000245.1 GCA_937871685.1 uncultured Verrucomicrobiota bacterium | reverse complement strand
AGGCCGTCGATCCGACCGCCGAGGTGGCCTACTGGAAGGAGAACCACGCGAGTCAGCCCTACCAAGACGCGACGCGCACGTTTGCCGACTACGAGCCGGCTTACCGCGCGGGCGTGGAGGCGCGAAACGCCGCCAACCCCGAAACCACCTCCGACCAGGCCGAGCCCACGGTGAGCGCGGCGTGGGCCAAGACCAAGGGCGAATCGCGCCTCCCTTGGGACAAGGCCCGCAGCGCCGCCAAGGCCGCCTACGAGCGCATCGAGGCCTCGGGCGGGAAAGTGTGATTCCCAGCGCACGATAGACCTCCGTTTTCAATAGACTGTGACCACTCCGGCAACTCGGTAGAAAGGGGGCGCTTTCATTGCGCAAGAGGCCTGATCAAACGGGTGACTCCGCGCCGGGAGCAGAGCCGCTGCTCCGCGCGGCCGAACGGCCCCGGGGCCTCAACGGCACACATTGGCGATGGTGGCCTGCATCAGCGCGACCACCTTGTAGGCCGCTGCGGCGCCGGAGAAGGCGCGAACCTCGCCCGTGCAGACGGTGAGCAATCTCCCGGCGCTTTGGACCCGGCCGACCGCCAGGAAGGAATCGCCGAGCGCCGGCCGCAGCAGATTGATCTTGAACTCGGCGGAGACGACATCCGTCCCCGCGGGTGCCTTGGTCACCTATTCCTCCACGGGCTGAATCCCGGTGGCGGAGGCGAAGTCATACCAGTCGTTGTGGTTGGCGAAGCTCAGCCGAAGCTCGGCGTGGCGCATCGCCGTTTGCAGGTCCGTGGCCCACCACGAGGTGCCGCCGGCGTTCCAGTGGTAATGATTGCTCGGAATCGCCTCCGAAAGCTCCTGCACCTCCGCAAGGACGAACTCGTCGGCGTTCCCCATGGGCTTGCCGTCGAAGCTGACGGGCTTCAGGCGCCAGGAACTCCCGACCCGGATCCAAGCCGTCTGGACGACGACGGGACGAGGGGCGGAAGGCAGAGGGAGATTACGGTCGAGACTCATGGCACGCGCAGGCGCGCGGACGGAGAAGCGCAGGTCGCGGGATCCCGGCGGCGGCGCGCCCAAGGGTGCGGCGGGAACTCTCGCGGGAAGGGAAAGGGTGTTCTCGATCATCGCTTATGCGCTTCTCATTGCGCTCGTGCGGGCATCTCTGGACGCATGAAGTCGCGGTCGAAGAGGGCGGGGAGCCTCCGCGCTTCCGCCGCGGGGCCGGGAAAACCGGCCCTCCCGCAACGGTCTTCGGCCGCATCCCGGAGGGCAGCGAGGCAAGCCTCCGCCCAAAAGAAAACTTGCGCAGGTTTTGTCATATGTCAGATGAGCGGCGCCCGGTCGCACGGCTTCCACCTTCACCGCTCGACCGCCCCCGGCAGCCCAGACGCAACAACCGCTCGGAGAAACCAGAAACCACCCCGCCGCATGACTTCCACCCCACCGGCCCGCCTCAGCGCGCGGCTTGCCTCCTACACTGCCATGGCCGGCGCCGCGCTCGCCGCGACCGCCGCGACGCCCACCGCCAGCGCGAACATCATCTACAGCGGCCCGCTGAACGTAGCCGTGCCGCAGACTTCCGCCGGCATCTACTTCAACTTCTTGACGGGCGCGACTTCGCTGACGTCCACGGGGTTCGCCGCCTACGATTTCAACCCCTACCTCGGCACGGGCCTGAGCTTTTTCTTCTCCGGCACCGCCACCACCGGCAACGCCGGGCTCCAGAACGCCAGCGGCGTTTATCAGGTGCTCGCTCCCGGCGCCTTGATCAGCGCCGCGGGAACCTACGGCACGGCGGGCGGAGCGGCGCCCATGGCGAACTATCGCGCGGGCGAGACGGGAGGCTATCTCGGCGTGCATTTCCTCAACGAGACGACCGGGGCGGTCAACTATGGCTGGGTCCAGTTGACCACTTCGGCCGGCACCTCGCCGACGCAAGGCTTCCCGGCAACCGTCCTCGGCTACGCGTTTGACGACACGGGCGCGGGCATCCTGGCGGGGCAAATCGCGGCGGTGCCCGAGCCGGCAACCGTCACCTTGCTCGGCGTGATGGCCGCCGGCGCGGTGGGCGTGCGCCAGTGGCGTCGCCGCCGGGCGACGTGAGCCGCCTCGGCCCCGGGCCTCGCGCGGCCCACCTTCCCGCCCAAGGCCCGCGTCGGATCTCATGTTCCGCGCGGGCCTTCTCGTGCCGAGTGGGAAACAGGCGGGACGCTTCCCGCCGCTCTTGCGCCACCGCCCGGACCATATATCTTAGTTCTGAGATACACGCACGACATCACAACACGGAGCGCCACATGTCGACCATCACCGGGCCGCACCACGTCACCGTCATCTCCGG
>CALMOL010000244.1 GCA_937871685.1 uncultured Verrucomicrobiota bacterium | reverse complement strand
GTTTCCGGCCGGGAAGGTCCCGGGCGGTTCCGCCCGCGCGCCCCTGCGAGGGAGTGAAGGCGGTTTTCTCTATCCCGTGCGCGCCATCGCGCAAAGAAAAACCCGCGGCGCGCGACGGTTCCGTCCGGCCGGGCGCGCCCCGGCGCGCGTTGTCAGCGGCAGCATCGCTGCTGGACAGCGCGGCTGCGTCTGCCACACTGCCAACCCTTCCGCGGGCGCCGCCCTCCGTCTCCTTTCCGTGATCTCACCCATGCATTCCCGATGAGCGGAGTGGCCATCTTCCTCAAGCGATTCCTCGCCCGCCCGTCCCAGGTAGCATCGATCCTGCCCTCTTCCCGGGCGGTGACCAAGCGCATCGCGGACCACTTCGATTTTTCGGAAAAGCGCGTGGTGGTGGAGTTCGGCCCCGGCGAGGGCTGCCACACGCGCGAGTTGCTGCGGCGTGCCTCGGCTGACTCGATTTTCCTCCTCTTCGAACTCGACCACGAGCTGGCGCGCCTGCTGGAGCGGCAGTTCGCCGCCGACAAGCGCGTCCACGTCATCCATGGCGATGCGGCCACGCTGCCGCAGGAGATGCAGCGCCTGCGCCTCACGCAGTGCGATTACGTCCTCTCGGGCATCCCCTTCTCGCTGATCGACATCGAGAAGAAGCGCCACCTGCTGCGCGCCATTCACCGCGCCCTGCGGCCCGGCGGCATCTTCATCATCTACCAGGTCACCGACGAGCTGCGCCGCCACGCGTTGCCCCTCTTCTCTCGCGCCGAGAGCGAGTATTGCCTGCTGAACTTGCCGCCGTATTTCATCATCCGTTTCTTCAAGGATGCCCCGAAGGAGCCGGCGGCGAAGAAGAATGGCGCGGCGATGGCGGGGCGGAATGGTCGGCGGTGAGGCGGAGGTTGAGGGTTGAGAGAAGGTGCACCGCGAAGAGAGGCGGCACGCGGCCTGATGGCCTGCGATTCACTCGGTTGGCCGAAGCCTTCCTCCCGTTGGGTTGGCTTCTCTCAACCTTTAACCCTCAGCTTCCCCGCTCCTCCATGACGGCCACACGCGAAGAAAAAGACTCGATGGGCTCGATGCCCGTGCCGGCCGACGCCCTCTACGGCGCGTCCACCCAGCGCGCGGTGCTGAATTTTCCCATCTCCGGCCGACCGCTGCCGCGGCCTTTCCTGCGCGCCTACGGCCTCGTGAAGGTGGCCGCCGCGCACGCGAACCAGTCGCTCAGCCGCCTGCCCACCGAGCTGGCCGACCTCATTGCGCGCGCCGGCGAGGAGCTGATCGAGGGCAAGCTCGACGCGCACTTCCCCATCGACGTGTTCCAGACCGGCTCGGGCACCTCGACGAACATGAACGCCAACGAGGTGCTCGCCAATCGGTGCTCGCTCCTCGCCGGCGAGGCGATCGGCTCGAAAAAGCCGGTCCATCCCAACGACCACGTCAACGCCGGCCAGTCGTCCAACGACACCTTCCCCACCGCGATGCACGTGGCGGCCGCGGAGGAACTGCGCAACACGCTGCGCCCTGCGCTGGAGTCGCTGCGCGCCGGACTCGCCGCGAAGGCGGAAGAGTTCTGGGACATCATCAAGATCGGCCGCACGCACCTCATGGACGCCACGCCCGTGCGGCTCGGCCAGGAGTTTGCCGGCTGGGCGCGGCAGGTCGAGCTGGCCGTGGCGCGCGTGGACCGGGCCGTCGAGGCGCTGATCGAGCTGCCGCTGGGCGGCACGGCCGTGGGCACGGGGCTGAACTGTCACCCGGACTTCCCGGCCATCGCCATCCGCGAGATCGCGCGGCGCACCGGCATCCCTTTCCGCGAGGCCAAGGATCACTTCGAGGCCCAGAGCGCCAAGGACGGCTTCGTGGAGGCGAGCGCCTTGGTGAAGACGATTGCCGTGGGCCTGTCGAAGATCGCCAACGACATCCGCTGGCTGGGGAGCGGCCCGCGTTGCGGCATCGGCGAGATCGCGCTCAAGGCCACGCAGCCTGGCTCGTCCATCATGCCCGGCAAGGTGAACCCGGTGATGAGCGAGGCCCTGCTGATGGCCTGCGCGCAGGCCGTCGGCGGCGACGCCACCATCGCCTGGGCCGCGGCGGCCGGCGGGGTCTTCGAGCTGAACGTGGCGATGCCGGTGATGATCGCCACGTTCCTGGAGAACGTCCGCGTGCTGGCCGCCGCGGCGCAAGCCTTCCAGGACAAGTGCGTGGCCGACATCCAAGCCAACAAAGAGCGCTGCAACGAGCTGGTCGAATACTCGATGGCGATGGTCACGAGCCTCGTGCCGCTGATCGGCTACGACCGCTCGGCCGAGATCGCCAAGGAGAGCGCCCGCACCGGCCGCACCGTGCGCGCCCTGTGCGAGGAAAAGCAGGTGCTCCCGCCCGACGAATTGGCGAAGGCGCTCGACCCCGTGGCGATGACCCGGCCCGGCGGCGAGGGCAGCGCGGGCGGGTGAGGAGCGGCGTTCACGGCTTCGATGCCGCGAGCGGATTCGTCCAGCGCAGGCCGGGGAAGCGCGAGAAGTCCGCATCTGCCGAGCAGAGCGTCGCATCATGCACGATGGCAATCACGGCCAGATGCGCGTCCGTGCTGAGATTTCCGGCGGTGCCAATTCCTTCCAAAATGCCGCGCAGTCGTGCGAAGTGGGCTGGCGCCTCCGTGAGAACCCGCACATGGGGCAGCGCGATCCATTCCGCGACTCGCTCAAAAGCCTCGGCGACCGGCATCGGGTGAGGAAATCTCGGGCTGGTGCCAATGCGGATGAAGCCGAGGATGGTGATCCAAGCCAAGCCGACTTTCTCCGCACCGGCCAGCGTCGCGTTCCACCAAGAGCGCGCCGGCAAATAAAACTGAGACTTCGGATTGTGGGCGTAGAGAAGAAGGTTGGTGTCTGAACAATCATGAATTTCGGCGCATCCTCTCCAGGAGTTCCGCGTCCTCCATCTCGGTTGCCAGGTGATTGAAGTTGGTCGAGTCAAAATCCGGGACAAAGCCGAAGTCATGGGGACGAGTGACCACCTTGGGCGCCACGGCCGACTCGTCTTTCTTCAAGCCGCGGCGCAGCGCGGCGTTGACGGCATCTTTCAGGGAAACGCCGAGGCGGCGCTGTTCCTCCTCAAGAAGCGCCGCCAAGTCGTCGTCGATTGTCAGAGTGGTCTGCATGACAAGTGGCCAATGTAGTAAAAGTAAGAAAAGTAAGCAAAGCGTTGCCTTGCTCTACGGGGCTGAGCCGGAAACAGATCGTTGAATGGAAAGTGCCCTCTTGGACCGCGACCTCATCGCCAGCTCGATGTCGAAAGGGCTCATTGTCGGCCGCGAGATCCATGTCTTTGCCGAGACGGACTCGACCAATGACCTCGCGCGGCGCGCGGGCGAGGGCGGCGCGGCGGAGGGTGTTGTGTTCTTCGCCGAGGCCCAGCGACGAGGCCGGGG
>CALMOL010000243.1 GCA_937871685.1 uncultured Verrucomicrobiota bacterium | reverse complement strand
CCCCCATTCCCTCCCCGCGCCCCGCGCGGGGAGGGATTTGCACCCGCGCAGGGAGCTGAGGGCGCTCCTCATGCCGCGTGAATCCGCGTAATGCACCGGGCGGGAGTCAGAAATTCCGCGGAATTGCGTCGCACCGGCGGCAGCAGTTCGGCTCGATCCTTCACTCGCTCTTCTTCGGCCGTAGTTCCGGGTGGCGACGGAGTGTCTCGGCGAGGGCCTCGCGGAGGGGGGTCCTCTCGGCATCCGTGAAGCCAAATGCGGCAATCTCGGCGTCGTCGACGTAAGCTCCCTCCGCTGCGATCAGGCGGCGGTAATCCGCTACGGCGGCGTCGCGCAGCTTGGGGTGTCTATGCCGAGGAGCCACTGGGAAATTGCCAAGCCAGCGAGACAAGTGATGTTCGGCTTCGAATCTTTCGGCCGGAGCGTGTCCGAGGCTTGGAAGGTGGTCAGCGCCTCGGCAGGTTTTTGGAGGTTCACCAGGGACCAGCCAAGAACGCGGGGAACGCGGTCGGAGGTGGGATAGCGGCGGGCGGCTTCGGCGAAGATTTCTCGGCAGCGCGCTTCCTGGCCGAGCTGCGCGCCGAGGTGGCCGGCCACGACGAGGTCATCTAGTTCTGCTGGTGATCTCGCGGATGGCAAGCTCCGCGACGCGCAGCGATCCCCGCGGGGACACGGTGCGCTCCGCAGCCGGAGCCAGCGACCAGCGGGCCAGCCGCATCCACTCGTTTCTGGCTCCTTCCGGCATTGCGGCCAGCAGGTTTGACCGCCGTTTGAAGAGCTCGGGGATCGGCACCGCGCGGAGTCCGCCCTCCTTGGTCAATTCCCAGCCGTCAGCACTGCGATCCAGTCTTCACTCCCGCCTGGGAGATCGTTGGGAGGAATGTCGATCACGTCCCACAGGCGCGCGGTCTTGTCGGAGCTGGCTGTCACCACGCGCAGGCCGTCGGGCGAGAAGGCGGCAAGAGCGACCGCACCACATGGGCAAGAAAGGCCGATGGGAGCGGTGGCCGACGATTCTCGGCGCGCAAAACTGATCGAGCAGCCACGCACGTGCTCGATCGTTCGACGAATCGAAGCGCACCGCGCGAAGAAAATACGGGAGGGCTTCGTTCCACGCGCTCTTGCCGACGAGATTGATGCCGCTCTCCAAATCCGAGCGGCTGGCGAGGCGAAGCTGCCCGCGCGCCTTTTCTTCGGACCTCCAGGCCCAAGCTCCGAGGAGGCCGGCGGCGAGGGTTAGGACGGACAAGGCGGCGAGCACCCCACGCTGCACGCGGCGGCGGCTTTCTTGGCTTTCGCGCGCGCCAGGGCCTCGCGCTCGCGGCGCTGGCCCCGGGAGCGGGCGGCCACGGCGGTGAGCACGTCGTGCGTCAATTCCACGCGGCGCGTGCCGCCGCGTTCTTCCACGACGAGGAGGCGGCGCCCGACCAGCGCCTCGAAGGCTTCGCGCGCGGCTTCCGGCGCCACGCCCGCGCGCACCAGCGCGGCGCGGGTGGAATCCTGGCCGCGGCTTTCGCGGAAGCCATCGGCGGAGAGGAGCTCGTCCTCCACGTAGGCGCGCAGGCCGGCCGGGCGGCCGGCGAAGGATTCTCCATAGAACTGCTCCAGGATGTCGGTGGCGCGGCCGCGTAACTGGCCGGCGTCCACGCTCTCGGTGCCCTCGGCGAGGCGGCGAGCGTTCAATTGCTCGCAAATCAGCGAGAGCAGCGGCGGAACGGCTTCGATCTCGGCGAGGGAGACTTCGGGCGCGGCGCCGGCGACGAAGCGGACCACGGCGGCGGCCGTCTCGCGGGAGAGGATGGGCGGCTTGTCGAGGCGGAGCTTTCCCGGCTCCTCGACGCGAGGAGGGCCTGGGGGCCGGTGATCTCGCGCGGCTCGCGGCGGTTCTCGATGAGGGAGGGCATCGGCCGCCGCCAGCGCTCCAGCTCGTGGAGGAAGTCTTCGCGCAGGCTCAGCAGCACGCGGCAGGGGCGGGCGCGGTAGTCGAGCCGCGCGGCGAGGGCGAGGTAGCGTCGTCGTCGCTTTCCTCCAGGCGGGCGCGCAACGGGGCGGGCACACGGTTTTCGGCAAGGCAGGCGAGGGCATCGCGGAAGGCGGCGGCATCGGCGCGGCGCTTGAGGCCGAGGGTGAAGATTTCCTCGAACTGATCGAAGAGGAGCGCGGGCCGCACGCCGCCGGCGGCGAAGCCGGGGCGGGCATCGTGGAAGAGGCGCCAAAGGCTTTCGGCCGCGTCGTCGGTCAAGGCGGCGAGGTCCTCGCGGCCGGCGGCGGCGAGGGCGCGGCGGAATTGGGCGAAGATCTGGCGCTCCAGCGGGAGGGCGTCGGGGGCGTAGTCGAGCCGGCCGAGGATGGGCAGGAAGCCGTCCTCGCGCAGCCGGGGGATGAGCGCGGCCTGGAGGAGGGAGGTCTTTGCGAGGCCGGAGCGACCGAAGAGGACGGTGAGCGAGCGGTGCTGGACGCGCTCGAAGAGATCGGTGAGTTCCTTGACTGGTGGAGAGGAAGAGGTTGAAGGCGGGGATGGAGGCGAGGTCGCGCAGGGCGCGGCCGGGCGCGGGGCATTCCTTGCGCAGGATCACGGCGAGGCCGGAATACACGTCGTTGGACTCGCCCTTGTTGAGGAGGTGGGCGGTGACGACGTCGTTGAGCGGGGGCGCGGGCGGGAGCAGCTCGGCCGGGACCTGGAGCCGCGCGGCGCGGCGGCGGGCGAGCCACGGGTAGAGCAGCTCATCGGGGAGCGCGGTGCCATCGGCGCCCGGCGGCGGGGTAAAGGTGACGGCGCCCTCGCCGAGCACGGGGATGACGCGGCCGGTCTCGATCAATTCGAGGGGGTCTTCCCAAAATTGTTCGTCGGTGATGCAGGCCATGGCGCGGCCCGGCGGCGGGCGGCGTCGCGCGAGGAAACCGGTCGAAGGAGGCGCGGTCAAGCTGGAACCGGGGCGGAGATTCCAGGCTGCCCTTTTGTCCACCAATGGCGCGACGGGGCGCGCCATTCACCTCGGAGCCTTCCTTCTAGCGGGGGCTCCAATCTCCAAGCGGAACACGACGAAAAGCGACGTCGGGAAGGCAAGGGGCGACCTAGCGGAAACGACGGGCGGCAAGCGCGGCTGCGAGGAAGACGATGCCGCCAGTGACCGCGCCGACGAGGCCCAGGCCGTGGGACCGCGGGACGAGGAGGGTCGCCACGGTCCCGAGGAGCATTCCGGCGAGGGTGCAGATGGCCGGCCGCCAAAAAAGGGAGTTCGCCGGGACGATCAAGGTGAGCGGCAGGAGCAGGACGAGCCAGACACCGAAGACGGGCACGGCGGTGGTGAGGGCGAGGGCCGCCACGCTGCCGCGGAGGGCGTCACCGCC
>CALMOL010000242.1:501-4016 GCA_937871685.1 uncultured Verrucomicrobiota bacterium | reverse complement strand
GGCCACGGGCGGGATGCTCGGCGGCGCCGCGGCGCTCGGGTAGGCGGAGGGCGGCGGCACGGCCGGCATGGGCATCGGTTCGGGGGCGACGGCCACCGGGCCGGACGCGGGCTGGGCCGAGAGCGCGGCGGGATTAGCCGAGAGGGCGGAGATGATCATCACGCCGAGGCGGCCTTCCATCCGGCCGTCCACGGACGCGCCGAAGAGGATCTGCGTGTGGTCGCCCACGCGGCCGGCGAGGGATTTCATCAGCCCTTCCACCTCGGAGAGGCGCAGGTCGGGGCCGCCCGACACGTTCACGAGCACGGCGGCGACGTGCGGCAGCGCGGCGCCGCCTTCCATCAAGGGGGAGCGCAACGCTTGCTCGAGGGCCTCGGAGGCGCGCAGCTCGCCGGTGGCCTCGCCGTAGCCGAAGAGGCAACGCGCGTCGTGCGCGCGCAGGGCGGAGCGGAGGTCGTCGAAGCCCAGGCGGATGAGGCCGCGGCGCTGGGTCAGCTCGCACAGCGAGCGAACGCATTGGCCGAGGAGCTGGTCGGTGCGCGCGAAGGCGTCGTGGATGCCGGAGGTGGGCAGGGCGATCTCGCCCATGCGGTCGTTGTCGAAGCAGATGACGGCGTCGGCGTATTGCTGGATGGCGGCAAGCGACTCGCGCGCCTGCTGCTGGCGGCGGCGGCCCTCGAAGGTGAAGGGCAGCGTGAGCAGGGCGAGCACGAGCGCGCCGCGCTCGCGGGCGAGCTTGACCACGAGCGGCGTGGCGCCCGAGCCGGTGCCGCCGCCGAGGCCGGCGGCCACGATGACCAGCGGCGCGCCTTCCAGGGCGGCGGCGAGGTCGTGGAGCGATTCCTCCGCGGCGTTGAAGCCCACCTCGGGGTCGCCGCCCGCGCCGAGGCCTCGCGTGACGGAGCGGCCGAGCTGGACCTTTTGCGCGGCCACGGAGGAGGCGAGCGACTGCACGTCGGTGTTGCAGGCGACGAGGTCCACCTGCACGGCCGCGTCGAGCACGAGGCGGTCGAGCACGTTGGACCCGGCGCCGCCGACGCCGACGACCTTGATCTTCATCGGCTCAGGGGAAGTGGACATGGTGGGAGCGGCTGGAGTGGGAGGCAGGCAGGGAAAGATTCACCACGAAGGTCACGAAGAGCACGAGGGGGAAACGGGGGAATCCAAAAACTTCTCGTGAGCTTCGTGTCCTTCGGGGTGGAAGAATTCGGCCTCAGCGGCGCCCGAAGAGCCAGCCGAAGCGCGAGCGCCAACCGGTAGGGGCGGGCTGCTCCTCGCGCAGGCGGCGGGCGTGCTCCACGAGGCCGAGCGCGGCCGAGAGCTGCGGGGAGGTCAGCGGCGTGGTGAGGCCGGAGATGGCCGGCGGCTGCGCGGGCGAGACCGGCAAGCCGAAGACTTCCTCGGTGAGGTGGCCGATGCCGGCGGTCTGGCTCACGCCGCCGGTGAGGATCACGCCGGCGCCGAGGTAGGGCAGGATGTGCTCGTCATCGCCGCGCTTCTTGATGAGCTCGAAGATCTCGCGCAGGCGCATGTGGATGAGCTGGTGGAGCATCTCGCGCTCCACTTCCTTGCCCGCGAAGCCCGGCTCGGGCCGCAGGTAGATGCGCTCGTCGGGCAGGCAGGAACCGACCACGGCGGAGCCTTCGTCGAGCTTCAGCTTTTCAGCGCGCGCGATGGGGATGCGCAGGCCGAGGGCGATGTCGTTGGTGAGATGATCGCCGCCCACGGCGAGGCAGCCGGAGAGGACCACCTGGCCGCGCATGAAGGCCACGTATTCGGTGGTGCCCGCGCCGAGGTCGAGCACGAGCGCGCCGAGCCGGCGCTGCTCCTCGGTGAGCACGGCGGTGGCCGAGGCGAGGCCGGTGAAGATGCTTTCCTCGCACTCGAGTCCGGCCTCCTTCACGGCGCGCACGCTGTTCTGGATGCGCGCCGCGTTGCCGTGAACGATGTGGCAATCGGCCTCGATGGTGCGGCCGTGCATGCCGACGGGGTCGGTGACCTCGTCGCGGCCGTCCACGAGGTATTGCTGCACGAGGCGGTGCAGGATGGTCGTTTCCGCGGGGAAGGAAAGGGCGGCCGCGTTCTCGTCGGCGCGCAGGCGATCCTCCTCGACGATCTCGGCACGGCCGGCGGGCAGGTCCACCATGCCGCGCGAGTTCACGCCGATGACGTGGCCGCCGGTGATGCCGATGACGACGCCGCGGATGGCGTGGTCGCTCTGGCGCTCGGCCTCCGCGCAGGCCTCGCGGATGCAGTCGGGCACGGCGTTGACGTTGGAGATCTCGCCCTTGCGCAGGCCGTCGGAATTCGCGCGGCCGATGCCGACGATGCGCAGCGGGGCGGCGTCGCGCGGAATCTCGGCGACGACGCAGCACACCTTGGAGGTGCCGAGATCGAGGCCGACGAGATGGGTGGTGCGCATCAGGGGAAGCGGAGGAAAGGCCGAAAGCTGCAAGCTTCAAGCTTCAAGGAAGGGCGGACAAAGCCCAAAAGGAGAAAGGATCGTGCCGCGCGGTCTTCCGCGAGTGGATCATCTCTTTTCTGTTCCTTTCCGCCTTCGATAGGCCTTCCTCGAAGCTTGATGCTTGAAGCTTCCCTTCCTTCATCTCACCGGCAGCGCCTTGCGCACCTCGGGCTGCGGGGGCCGCGAAACGCGCTCGGCCTTGCGCACGGGGACCGCCCGCGGCGGCGGGAGCGCGCGGCGGACCGGACGAGGCGATGGCGCGGCGGCGACGCGGCGCGGGGGATCGTCGCGACGCGCGGCCGGTGCCGGTGGAGAATCAGCGCGGTCCTCGCGGGGAGGCTTGGGTGCCGGTGCCGGCGGCGAGGGCGGCGCATCCCCCGCGCTGGCGGGAGACGCCGGTGCCGCGACCGACGGCGCCGGCCCCTCCGGCTGGAAGGTGGCGGGCACGCCGCGGACGAGGAGGAGATTCGCGGTGGCGGGGCGCTGGCCGGACTTTTCCCACTCCTGCGTGAGGAGGTCGAGCCGGCGGAATTGCTCCTCCAGCGGGATCTTCTCCAGCCCGGAGCCGGGCAGCGAGAAGGTGGCCTGAAAGCCGCGCTGGTCGGTCGCCACGAGGCGCCAGCCGCGCGAGACGTCCACCTCCTGCAGCGAGAAGCGCGCGGCGGCTGGCGCCGCGGTGAAGCGCGCCAGGAAGTCGAGCGCGCTGCGCGCCTCGTCGGTCGGCAGCGCTTGGCCGGGCCGGAGTTCCGGGCCGGGGCCGAGGCGGATGAGCGGCAGCGACGCGAGTTCCGTGCCGGCCCGGCGCGAGCGAATCAGGAATCCGCCGCGGTCCGTCAGCAACGCGTCAGGCGAGGTGATGATCGCCTCGCGCGGGGCGGTGGCGCCGGGCGGGGCGACCCACGCCACGGGACGACGCTCGCGCACCTCGATGACGAGCGTATCGGGGAGGCGGCGAGAAACTTTCGCGTCCTCGACCTGCGGCATCGCGAGCAGGCGCGCGGCGGCGGCGGCGAGGTCGGCCTGGAAGATGTTCTCGCCCTCGCGCAGGCCG
>CALMOL010000242.1:0-491 GCA_937871685.1 uncultured Verrucomicrobiota bacterium | reverse complement strand
CCCAAGACGTCGCGTCCCAGCGGGCCATCGGAGCGAGCCTCGCTGGCGCGCACTTGGTAGCCGGGGGTTTGGACGACGAGCCGCTCGCGCTGGTGCCAGGCGCCCCAGCCGAGGCCGCCAAGCGCCACCACGACGAGGAACACGGCCGCGATGCGCCCCCGCGCGCGGCGGCGGCGCAGCTCGCGCGTCCGCTCCGGCCGCGCCGACACCCGGTGAATCACCTCGCGCCGCGAGGCACCGGTGGTCCGACGGTCAGGGCTCCCCGAGGACGACATCTGCCCGGATAGCGCGGAGTGGGGGAGGTGAGAAGCGAAAAATGGGCTTCCCGCGAAGCGCGGGCCGAGCTGAACAACGAGAATCCCCCGCCATCATGGCAGCAAACCGCTCGGACGGAACCCCACGCAGAACAGCTCACCGCGCGCTCAGTTCTTGAGGTCCGATCCGCCGCCGCTCGGCCGCGACGGCTCGGCCGGAGACGGGCGCAGCGGGGC
>CALMOL010000241.1:3627-3949 GCA_937871685.1 uncultured Verrucomicrobiota bacterium | reverse complement strand
CCCCGGGCGGGTCGCCCGGCCTGCGCCCCCCCCCCCGCCCCCCCCCCCCACGGCCGCGGGGGGGGCGGCCCCACGACGCAGCTCGCATGGGGCGAGGTCCGGGGGTTGGAAACCCCCGGCTACCGACAGGTGTCGTTCCGCGACACGGGTGCGTTCACCGAGTTGCTTGTTCGCATACGCTTACACCCATTTCAGTAGGATTGAGTGACGGCAGCTCAGTGAAGAAGGGAGCGTGGGCGTCCCGCCCGCCCCGGCCGGGGGGGCGGGCCGCGGGGGCGGGGGGGGGGGGGCGGGGGGGGGCGGCGGGGGGGGGGGGGGGGGG
>CALMOL010000241.1:0-3617 GCA_937871685.1 uncultured Verrucomicrobiota bacterium | reverse complement strand
CTTCCCGGAGGGTCCGCCCGGCGGGACGCCGGCTGGGCGGATGGGACGCCCACTCTCGCCTTCGCCTTTTGTATTCGCTCCATCTCCCTAAAAACGGGTGTGGGACAGCACGAGCAAGCTCCCGCCCTCCGTAACATCGGCGGCCTTCCGCACGCTTCCGCCAGCGGGCCTGACCGCTCGGATCGAAAATGCTCTGCCGCGTCCGCATGAAGGGAGAACTCGCGGACCACGGGCCGGCCGAAAGGCAAAGGCGGGTGCCCCCGTGCGGGCACCCGCCTTCGTTAAATACTCGCGGCTGGGTGGAGGTCCCGCCGAACGCAGAGCGCGACTACTTCTTTTCGAGCCGCTCGTAAGCGGGGAGGGTGAGGAATTCGCCGAACTCCTCGCTCAGGACGAGCTCGTCGAGCAGCGTGGCGGCGTCAGCGAAGCGGCCCTTCTCGCGGCCGCCGAGCTTGGCCAGCTCCTCGTCGCGGATCGTCTCATACATCGCGCGGTCCACGACCCGGCCGTCGTCGAGCTTGGCGCCGCGGTGAACCCACTGCCAGAGCTGCGCGCGGGAGATCTCGGCGGTCGCGGCGTCTTCCATGAGGTTGAAGATGGCCACGGCGCCGTTACCGCGATACCACGCCTCGATGTATTGCAGGGCCACGCTCACGTTCATGCGGAAGCCGGCCTCGGAAACCTTGCCGCCGGGGATGGCGAGGTCGGAGATCTGGCTGGCCTTCACATCCACCTCGGAGCGCATCTTTTCCTTTTGGTTCGGGCGCTCGCCGAGGACGTCGTCAAACTGCTTGGTGGCGATGGGCACGAGGTCGGGGTGCGCGACCCAGGTGCCGTCGAAGCCGTCGTTGGCCTCGCGCTTTTTGTCGGCTTCCACCTGCGCCATGGCGCGGTCGTTGACCTCCTTGTCGCGGCGGGAGGGGATGAAGGCGCTCATGCCGCCCATGGCGTGCGCGCCGCGCCGGTGGCAGGTCTTCACCAGCAGCTCGGTGTAGGCGCGCATGAAGGGCACCGTCATGGTGATCATGCCGCGGTCGGGCAGCGTGAGATCCTTGCGGAAGGAGGTCTTCTTGATGGCGGAGAAGATGTAGTCCCAGCGGCCGGCGTTCAGGCCGGCGGAATGGTCGCGCAGCTCGTAGAGATACTCGTCCATCTGGTAGGCGCCGGGCAGCGTCTCGATCAGGCAGGTGGCGCGGATGGAGCCGTGCGGCACGCCGCAGTATTCCTGCGCGAAGGTGAACACGTCATTCCACAGGCGCGCTTCGAGGTAGTGCTCCATCTTCGGCAGGTAGAAATACGGGCCGGAGCCGCGCTTGAGCAGCTCGGCGGCGTTGCGGAAGAAGTAGAGGCCGAAGTCGAAGAGCGACCCGCTCATCGGCTCGCCGTCGAGCGTGGCGTGGCGCTCCTCCAGGTGCCAGCCGCGCGGGCGGACGAGGAGGACGGCCGTCTTGTCCTTGAGGTTGTAGGCCTTGCCCTCGGGCGAGGTGAAGCTCAGCTCGCGGCGGATGGCCTTCGACAGGACGATCTGGCCGTCGATGAGGTTGTCCCAGCGCGGCGAGAGCGAGTCCTCGAAGTCGGCCATGAAGCAGCGGGCACCGGAGTTCAGCGCGTTGATGACCATCTTCGGCTCGGCCGGCCCGGTGATCTCGACACGGCGGTCCTGGAGGTCGGCGGGCGTGGCGGCGACCTTCCACGAGTCGTCGTCGCGGACCTTTTGGGTTTCGGGGAAGAAGGCGAAGGCTTCGCCGCCGGCGGATTTCTTGGATCGCTCGCCACGCGCGGCGAGGAGCTTCTTGCGCGTGGGGTTGAACTTGCGCTGGAGTTCCGCGAGGAACTTTTGCGCGTCGGGGGTGAGGACTTCGTCGATGCCGGGGGCGGGCGTGGGGAGCGTGAGGGACATGGGGAGCCGAGTGAATCGTGAATGGTGAATCGTGAGCCGAGCCCGCAAGGGAGGGAGACGGCCCGGGCGGATGGGCGATCCTGCGGGGGCAGAATGCGGGTGAGGACCGTGGGCAACGGGCCGGCGCGGCGCAAGGAGAAATGGTTTCGGGATGCGAGCGGCGAGTTCCGAATCTCGGAACACCGCGGTCGCGATGGCGCCCTGGGAGCGCCGCTCGCGGCGGACGGCCGCCCTCAGAACGAGAAGTTCGCCCAGGGATTCGTGTTGGTGATGGTGCCGGGGGTGGCGATCTCCGGGCCGACCTGCGCGTTGGCGGGCGGCGAAAACCTGGTGCCGGAGACGAAGGTGACGCGGTTGCGCACCACCAGCGAGTTGCCGCTAGGGAAGAGGATGCCGTTGGTGCAGCGGGTCACCAAGTTGTCCTCGATGAGGTTGGAGACGCTGTCGCAGACGATGCCGCTGCCGGAAGAGAGATCCGACACGGTGCAGCCCCGCACGGCGCCGCTGGCCGCGTGATGGATGCCCCGCGAGCCGGCGTTGCTCGCCTGGCAGTTGCGCGTTTCCCCCGCGGTCGGGCAGGAGAAGCCCGCGGAAGCGCCGCCGCCGGTCTCGAAGAGATCGGTCACCGTGCAGCCGCTCGCCAGGCGGTAGCCGCCGATGCCGACCGGGGCCACGCCGGTGACCGAGACGACGACGCTGTCGGCGACCCGCGGGGCGGAGATGCCGACCGCGGCGTTGGTGCCGCCGCGCACCTGGCGCACGCTGCAGTTCGCCACCGCGTCGGCGGCGATCCCCGTGGCGTCGCTGGGAACGGCGATGTTGGTCCCCCCCTGGATCGCGCTGCACTCGTGCACGGTCGCGCCGCGGATGCCGGTGACGGCGACCGAGCCGTAGATGTCCGACGCCCGGCAGCGCGACACCGAGCCGCCCGCGATGCCCTGCGCGTTGCCCGTGCCGGTAGCCACCACGAAGGCCACCCAGCAATCCGAGATTTCCTGGCCCTGGATGCCGATGATGTCACCGCCCGAGTTGTGCACGTCGGTCACCGCGCACTGCGAGACCACCGCGGCCAGGATGCCCACCGCGGTCCCGGAGGCGGCGGCCCGCTGGTGGCTCACGGTGCACTGCGCGGCCACCGAGGCGAAGGTGCCCGTGAGCACGATGCCCGAGCCGGCCCCGTTATAGACGTGCACGCGCGTGGCCGTCGCCGAGGCGGCCGAGGCCAGGCTGACGCCGTCCCCGCAGCCCGCGATGACCAGGTCGTGCAGGTTCACGCTGGCCGGCGTGCCGCTGGGCGCGCCGACGCCGGTCGGCCAGCTCAGGAGCCGGCCATTGCGGACGGCGACGTCCGTGGGGCCACTGGTGATCTGCACGCCGGTGGTGCCCCCCGCGCCGCCGTCCAGGCGGAAGCCGTTCAGGTCGATGGTCACGTGCGAGGTTTCCACGCGGATGCCGGCCTTGCCGGCGTCGCCGATCAGATTGCCGGTCAGGTAGTAGGAGCCGGGCACCGAGATCACGCGCGTGGCGCCGGCGTCGCCGGCCAGGCGGTTGAGATCCTCGCGCGGCTCGACCTGGGCGAGCGCCTTGCCCTGCGGCGTGGGCGCGCCCGGCGGGGTGAGCGGGCCTTGGGCGAGCAGGGCGGTGGATGCGCCAAGGAGAAGGAGCGAGCGGAGGGCGAGGCGGGGGGGCATGGCCGAGAGGATGGAAGATGGAGGAT
>CALMOL010000240.1 GCA_937871685.1 uncultured Verrucomicrobiota bacterium | reverse complement strand
GCCGCGAACAGAGCCGCCTCTACAACAAACGCCGCAGGGCCTCGGCCACGCCGCGGCCATCCGGGAGCTCGGACACGTGGCCGCCGGCGCGGCGCACGGCTTCTTTCACGGGCAGGATCGCGTTGGACGGACAGGCGACGTGCCGGGCGGACGTGCCGTCGAGCATCGAGAGGTCGTTGTAATGGTCGCCCGCCGCAAAGACTTCCCCGGACGAGAGGTCGAGCAGACGGCTCAACTCCGCCAGCGCGGCGCCCTTGTGATAGTCGGCGTGGGCGAAGCGGAGGTAGATCGAGTTGCGCTGGTAGGAGAGCTTGCCGGCGCGGGGGCCGAGCCCTTCGAGGTGGCTCACGATCCAGTCCATTTCCTCCTCGCTCTCGGCCACGAGGCCGGCGGGCTCGCCCTCGCCGTTCACATGGTCGAACCCGTAAAGCACGCGCACCCGCGCGTGGCGGCGGCGGATGACACCGATGGCCTCGCGCAGGATGGGCAGCGCCTCGGTGAGCAAGGCACGGTGCTCGGCGGCGGCGCGCTGGTTCCAGTCGCCGAAGTCGGCCCACTCGCCGGCGCGCTGGTCGCAGGGGCGCCACACGTCGCGCTCGCTGGTCAGAGCATAGTCGGGGCGGATGCCGGCACCGCACTCGCCCCACGCTTGGTTGAGGAGCGCGGGAGAGCGGCCCGTGTTCACGGCCCACACGGCACCGCGGGCGCGCCACTCGGTGATCGCCTCGACGAGTTCGCAGGGCATCTCCTGCGGGCCGCCCCAGACGGGCACGCAAGTGCCGTCGTAGTCGGTCGAGATCAGGCGGAGGGTGGGCATCGCGGCGCGGGGGGCGAAGTTACGGGTTGCCCCCCGCGCCGCAACGCGGCAACGGTGCCAGACCCGTCATGAAGTCCGCCTACGAACTCGCCATGGAGCGCCTGGAGAAATCCGCGCCCACCGCCAAGCTTTCCGAGGAGCAGCGCGCCGCCATCGCCGAGATCGACTCGCGCTACCGGGCCAAGCTGGCGGAGCGCGAGGTGTTCCTCGGCGGCGAGCTGGCCAAGGCCCGCGCCGCCGGCAACGCGGAGGACGCCGAGCAAATCGCCGTGCAGCTCCGCCGCGAGTTGCAGCGCATCCAGAACGAGTGCGAGGAGCAGAAGGAGAAAGTGCGGCGGGCCAACGCTTGAACCGCGCGCTTGGAACTGGAGCGTTCTCTCTTCCTGGGCGCGGCGACGCTGTTCGGGGCGTGCGTGGGATCGTTCCTGAACGTCGTCATTTACCGACTGCCGCTCGGGAAGTCGGTAAACGATCCGCCACGTTCTTATTGTCCGGCGTGCGAGAAGCCGATCCGGCCGTGGCACAACGTGCCGGTGCTCGGCTGGCTGTGGCTGCGCGGGCGCTGCGCCGACTGCCAGGCGCCGATCTCGCCGCGCTATCCCTTGGTCGAGCTGCTCACGGCGCTGCTTTTCCTCGCCGTGGCCTGGCGCGCGTGGCCGGTGGATCCCTGGCTCGCGGTGCCGGGCGTGATCCTCACGGCAATCCTCGTCGCGTCCACCTTCATTGACCTCGATCACATGGTCATCCCCGATGAGCTGACGTGGGGCGGCGCGGCGGTCGGGCTGATCCTGAGCGCCATCTTTCCCGCGCTGCACGGCGAGGCCATCTGGTGGCGAGGGCTGGCTTGGGCGGCCGGCGGGGCGATCGCGGGCGGGCTCCTGCTGAGTCTCGTGGTCGAGGGTGGCAAGCTGGCTTTCGGGCGCCTGCGCGAGACCGTTGATCCGCCGGAGGCCTTTGGGTGGAAGCGCGGCGAGAAGGGAGCGGAGGATTCCACCGTGTGGATGGGGGATGAAGCGCCCGGGTTGTGGGTCGAGGTGTTTCCACGTCCCAAGGATTGCCTCCGTTTCGACTGCGAGCGCCTCGTCCTCGCGGGCCAAACCTGGGAAAACGTGACGCTCGTCGGCTGGGTGGATCGCATCGAGGTCGAAGGCACGACGCATCGGCTGGACGAGATCGAGGAATTCTCCGGCGTGGCGCGCGGCACGGACCTGCCGCGCGAGGCGATGGGACTGGGCGACGTGAAGCTGCTGGCGGCGATCGGCGCGTTCTGCGGCTGGGCGGGCGTGCTCTTTACGGTGGGAGCGGCTTCGCTCGTCGGTTCCCTCGTGGGCTTGGCGCTGCTGCCGCGGCGGCGTCGCGGAGAGAGCCCGGAGATTCCCTTCGGACCTTTCCTGGCCCTCGGGGCGCTGTGGTGGTGGCTCGCCGGGCCGGAAACGGTGGGCTGGTATCTGCGCTGGACGCGCGGTGAGCCGTGAGGACGCGTTGCGTCTTGAACCTTCCCCCGTGGCACGGAGGCGGCTAACTTCCCCGCCTCGCCATGAACTCGCCTGAGCCGCCGCCCGAACCGTCGCCGCTCCCGCCGGCCGCGCCGAAGGGGCCAAACGCGACGACGCCCAAGATGGCGCGCGCCGAGGCCGAGAAATTGATCCGCGACCTTCAGCTCCAGATGGACTTGGAGCGCATCCGCCGAAAGGCCGAGGAGGAGAACCAAGGCCCGATCGCCAAGCACACGCGCTGGATCGCCCTCGTCATGGTGCTTGGCATCGCGCTCCTCGCCCTGCTGTGGATCCTGTGGAAGGCGCAGAAGGTGCGCACCGACCCGAACTACCGCGAACTGCGCGCCGGCCAGCCAACGCCCACGCCGCTCGTCGCCCCGACGCCCCCGCCGCGTTGAGCGCGCGCTACCGGGGCAGTTTTGCACCCGGCGGGCGGCGTGTATCATGGCCAGCACCTGCGCGCGGCCCCGCCGCGACCGGCCCCAACCCGATGGCGGCTACGCCCGAATTCGTCCAGACCCTGCGCATCGACCCTGCGATGCACGGACGGCCCGGCCGCACCGCCTTGCAACTCACGCTCGCACAGCTCCAGCGCATCGCGGACGCTTTTGACCTCGGGCGCGTGATCCAGATGGACCGGCCGTTGGACACGCAGTGCAACACTACCGACCCCTTCAAGACCGGCCAGGGCACCTTCATGCTCCGCGCCCGGCACGGGGAGGAATACGTCGAGCGCGTCGAATACCTCCACTTTCTCATCGACTACCTGCACGGCAACGGCTTCCCCACCGCCCAGGTGGTCCGCTCCGCCGCCGGCCGAAGCTGGACGACCTGGGGCGAGCGCCTCGTCGAGGTGCACCGCTTCATCCCGCACGACGCCGGCGTGCACCGTGACTGGCGCCGCATGAACGCCGCCGCCACCGCGCTGGGCGACCTCCACACCCTGCTCGCCAAGGCCGCCGGCCAGCGCATGCCCGTGCCGCCGGAGATGCGCAACGATGCCACGCCGCAGCAGTGCTGGATGCTCCTCAACGAGAGCGAGGCCGTCCTTTCCGCCCAGTGCGGCATCCACCCGCAGGCGCAGGAGGCCCTCGGCATCGTGCGCCGAGCGCGCGAGGCCCTGGAGCCGCTGATGAACGAATACGCGCGCATCATCGGCTCGCTGCCGTGGACGATCATCCACGGCGACTACCACTTTTGGAACGTCCTCTACCGCGCCGACCACATCGAGGCGGTGGTGGACTTCGACTTCGCGCAGGAGCGCGAGCGCCTCTTCGACATCGCCTACTCGCTCCAGAGCGTGATCACCCACCTGCGCTTCGTTCACGGCCCGCGCCTGCGCGACTACGGCTCGCTGGCCTGGGACAACGTGCGCTTGTGGCTGGACCTCTACGACGAAAGTTCGCACATGGCGCTCACGGCCGCCGAGCGCGGCTGGCTGCCCTTCGAGATCCTCCGCGTGTTCCTCGTGAGCATCGCCACGAGCACGATGCAGGAGGATCCCGTGGATACCGTGATCCGCAACGGCCGCGACCTCGGCCTCTTCCTGTGGATTGGTGACCAGCGGAACCTGTTCCGGCGCTGAAGAAATCGCTGGCCTGAGGATCCCGGATCTGCTTGAGCCGCGTGGTCATCCCGCCCAGCTTGCGGAAGGCCGGCGACGTTTTGGGGTGCGGGGGCTTGCCACCGCTGTCCCGCCGGTCGTGCCACAGGCCAAGCCAGCGACCTGGGAAGCGACACGGCGCATCGAGGCCCGCCGGCCCGTTTCCTGGTGAAACGGCAGGAAAGCAGCGGCAAGCCACCGCTTTCCAAAACGCGGCTCGACCTAGCGAAACATAAACCCCGAAGGCACTACGGCGCTCAACCAAAAAGCCGACCGAGCATCCCGGAAAGTGCGCCGTAACCGCCGCTTGGGCGCGGCACAGACTGGGGTGCGGACGCTTCCTGCTCCGCGGCCGAAGGAATCGCGCCGGGGATCGGGTCGGTGTCGGCGCTGGCCGGCGCAGAATTCTCGTCGCCGTAGGCCGACTGGGCGCGCCCGCCGCCGAACATACGAGTGAACAGCGCTTGAAAGTGGCGGTCTACCTGCTGAAACGTCGCTGTCAGCCGCGCGCGCCCCTCGCGGTTCACGTGGCCGATGCCGCCGCGCAGCTTGGCGA
>CALMOL010000239.1 GCA_937871685.1 uncultured Verrucomicrobiota bacterium | reverse complement strand
GGCCAGGGCCCGCTCGGCGGAGGCATGGCCCGCTTGCGCGGCGGCGAGAGTGCGCTCGGCGTTCCCCAAGCGAGCGATTTCAGCATCGGTCGGAGCGAGGCGGGCGCGGGCCAATTCGATCTCGCGGGTGAGCGCATCGCACCGCGCCAAGGCCGCCAGCGTTTGGCGGAGGGTGGAATCATTTTCTCTCTCCTGGGAGGCGAGGCGGACGGTGTCGTCCTCCGCCGCGTCGTGGGCGCGGATCGCCTCGTCGAGCCGCTGCACGCGGGCGGCGGCCTCGTCCGCGCGGGCGCGAAGCTCGGCGGCAGCCTTGGCGGACTGGGCGGCCTCGGTGCCGGTCTTCAGCTCGCCGCGCTCGGTGAAGAGGGCGGCGGCGATGCCGCGGAACTGCCGCGCAAGGTGCTCGTCGGTGGCGGACTGGAGCGCGCCTGCTCCGCCGCTGGCCTGGAGCCGGCGGGCGAGCGCGGCGTGTTGCTCCCCGACGGATGCCCACGGGTCGCGGCCGGAGGTGCCTTGCCAAACCCAAAGGTGCGCCCAGCGCTCGCCAAGCTTTTTCTCGGCGCCCTTGCCACCGATGGGTTCTTCGGAGCGCAGAAGTTCGGCGAGGCGCTCCTCGGCGGCGTCGGCCGTGCGGTCCGGCTCGCCCGCGACTTGGAGGAGCGCGGTGCCGGAAGCGCCGCGGAATACCTTTCTCAGCGTGCATTCGTGGCCGGCGGCCTCGAAGGAAAGCGTTACCTCGGGATCGCCGCCGTGGCGCGAGCGCATGGCCTGGGGCTGCTCGCCGACGACCTTGGCCCGCAGGAAAAGCGCGCGGTGCAGGGCCTCGGCAAGGGTGCTCTTGCCGGACTCGTTCGGGCCGGACACGAGCACGAGGCCGCCGGGAAAATCCACGTGCGTCTCGCGATGGACACGGTAGGAGCGGACGGTGGCGGAGCGGAGGCGCATGTGGCGGGAGGAGCTTCGCTCAGGCCGTCGCCGGCGTCATGGCCGCCGCATAAAGCTCGCGCAACGCCAGGCGCGTGAGCTCGGCTTCATCGGCCTCGCCGGCTGCCTCGTGGCGGAGGAGGTCGGCGCGGAGACGAGCAGCCACGGCGGCGAGGAGCGGGTCGATGGCAGCGCGTTGCTCGAGGGCGGTGGTTTCGTCGTCGGAAGGAAGAATGCGCAGGGCCTCGTCGCGCCAGCGCAGGTGGAGCAGGCGGGCGTCGAGGCGGGCGCGCAATTCGTCCAGCTGCCGGGCGGCGGCGAGGCCAGCCGCGCCGCTGAGCGTGAGGCGCAGGAGATCTTCGCCGGCGCGGCCCCCAAGGAGATCGTCCAAGCGCGCGGCAAGCCGGTCCGCCGCGTCGTCGCTGGCCAAGGTGAACGCCTCCTGGTGCCAGCGCAGGCGACCGGTGGCACGCGGCGTGATTTCTGGCGGCATGCCCCGGCCGGGCAAGCGGACGGCCAGAACGTGGCCAGTGCGATCGTTTTCTCCCCGCGGAAAACGATCCGGCTCCGGTGCGCCGGGATACCAAGCACCGGGACGCACCTCGCTCATGGCGTGCCAGTCGCCGAGAGCGCAATAGTCCCAATGCGCGGACGGGAGACGGGAAAGGTCGAGATGATTCGCGGGGGCGTGGCCATCCTCGGTGGAGGAGAAGCCCTGCACGCTGCCGTGGGCGAAGACGATGCGCGGCCGGTCCGGCGGCAGACCTTCCCACGCGGCGGGGTCGCGCAGCCAAGCCGTGGGATCGTCGCGCTCGTGTCGGCGGCGAAGCGGGCAGGGGAGCACCACGGCGCCCCCGACCTCGACGGGCGTGGGATCGAGCAGCACGCGGAAGTTCGGGGCGAGCACCTCCTGCTCGCGGCGAAACCAGTCGCGCCCCCACACGCCGCCGGGGCCGCCGAAGTCGTGGTTGCCGGGAATGGCGATCACGGGCAGGCCGATCTTCCCGATCTCGGCGCATGCTCTCGACACGGTAAACTCGTCCGGCGTGGCCGAGTCGAAGAGGTCGCCCGCGACGAGCACGAATTCCGCGCCGCTTCGCCGCGCTGCCTCGCCGATCCGCCCGATCACCTCGAGGCGCTCGTTGCGGAGCAAAGCGCGCTTGTCGTCATCGGCAACGCGGCCGAAGGGCTTGCCGAGCTGCCAATCGGCGGTGTGGAGGAAGAGGGGCATGGGGGAAAAGACCGAAAAGGATCGAGAAGATAGAAGATGGCAGGGAGTCCTCGCGCAGCCGAGGCGTTTCCAGTGGCTCAGCCGGCCACTGCCATCTTCTGTCCTCCATCCTCTCGGTCCTTCTCGGCCTATTTCAGCCCCGCGAGATCGAAGTAGCGCTGCCACACGGGCCACGCGCCCGCGACGTCGCCGGAGCGAGTGCGGGCATCGGCCTCAAGGTAGAAGAGGTAGGCGGGTGCGTTGGGCAGCGCGGTCAATCGCGAAGCCACGCCGACGGCGTCGGTGGTGCGGCCGGCGCGCATCAAGGCCTGGAAGAACTCGTAACCGCGGGCCACGTCATCTGGGCGGCGGTTCCAGTCGCGCTCTAGCGAGGCCATCGTGTCGTTGGGCGAGAGGCGCGGGGGCAGGCGCGGGGGCTGGACATGGCGCGAGGCGACGCGCGAGGCTTGGGCGAGGTCGCCCCCGGCCGCGGCGGCCTCGGCCCACCCCTGCAAGCCGGCGGCCTGCCAGGACTGCTCGCGGGCGATGGCTTCCAGCAGGGTCGGCGCGTCGCCGCGGCGCGCCCACACGCGCAGCACGCGGCCCAGCTCGGCCGGCGCGAGGGCGAAGCGCATCAGGCGGGGATCGTCGGCCAGCAGCGCGTCGAGGGCGCGGCGGGCGTCCTCGGACGGCGCGAGCTCAAGGAAGGAGGTCGTCAGGCGCAGGTCGCGGCGCGCCACGTCCCACCAGAACGGGAAGAACTCGCGCCCGGCCGGGCCGGCGTTGGCAGCGACGTGGAAAACGCGCGGCACCAACGCCAAGCCTTCCTCACGCGAGCGTCGCCACAC
>CALMOL010000238.1 GCA_937871685.1 uncultured Verrucomicrobiota bacterium | reverse complement strand
ACCCTCACCACGTGACGGTGGCGCCCGCCCGGCCCCCCACGCTGCTCTCGCCGGTGCCCAGCGCGATGCCGCCGTCGAACTGGATGTGGTCGCCGGCACGGACCGCGGCCGAGACACCGAAGGCGTTCTCGCCCTCGCGCGTCCGCGAAGTGAAGCCCAGCTCCAGCTCGGGGTTGGGAGGGCGACCGGCCTGCGTGAGGCGGCCGCGCGCTTCCTCGACGCGCCAGCGCGCGGCGGCGAGGCCGGGATTGCGCTGCACGGCGCGCCCCGCGGCGCCCTCCGGGGAAAGGTCGAGGCCAGGAGAGAGCGCGGGTGTCAGGAGAAGGAGGACCGGCAGGAGAAATCGGGGCACAAGAAGATTGGACGGGAATCCACGGGGAATGCCCGACGGGCGCACCGGCCCGTTCGGGAGCGAGTCCCGGCGCGACGGCGCCAGGACAGGTCAACGCGAAGCCGCCCCGCCCAGGGGGCGCGCCTCAGGCCCGATCAGCCGGCCCGCGCACGGGTTGCGCGGGACGTCCGCCCGCAAACCATCCCGCCGGTCCTCCGCCGGGATCCAACAACTCGCTTTCCCATCCCACCCCGCCGGCTTCAATCGCCGGTGGCGGCAGCGAGAGAATCAACGCCATCGCAACCGCCGCCGGCAGCGCGAGGCAAATCTTGCCGCTGGTCGCGCCGGAAAACTTTCCCTCCGCGAAGTCTCCCACCGCCCCGTGGGCGCAGTGGCCGTCGTCCGCGTCGCCCTCGGCCGTGGCCGCGAGGCCCGCGGTCGCCGCGCCGCAGCCCTCGTGGGCGACATGGGCAAGCGCCGCCGTCCAGGACAGCAGAAGCAGTCCGGCGAGAATGCGGAGCAGCGCGGGGCGCACAGCGGCGTGTTATCGCGGGGCACCGCCCACGGAAACGGCTCGCTGTGTCATCACATGGCGCGGTTGGCCCCGTTGGAGAGGCGGCTCTGTCCGCGGACGCGGACGTGCCGCCTCAAAAATCTTCCGAGGTGGCCGCTGCTCGGCCACTCGGCCGCGGCCACCCGGAGGAAGCCACAGGCGGCACCGCCTCTCCAACGGGCCGAGGCATCCCGCGTGCTACTTCTTCGTCGCCTTCTCGTCCACCAGCGGCGCGGGCTCGGCGGCGCCACCCTCGGCAGACTTCAGCCAGCCGCGGCGCCAGAAGTAAAAGAGCTGCCCGCCCGCGATGCCAATCATCACGGCCCAGCAGATCGCGTAGCCCCACGGGCTCTTCAGCTCGGGCATGGACCACGGGCCGGCATCCTTGTCGAAGTTCATCCCATACACGCCGGCGATGAAGGTGAGCGGGATGAAGATCGAGGAGATCACCGTCAGCACGCGCATGATCTCATTGGTCCGAATGGAGATGGCCGAGAGGTAGATTTCCATCAGCGAGGCGGCCATCTCGCGGTAGTTCTCGATGATGTCCATCACCTGCACGAGGTGGTCGTAGCAATCGCGCAGATACACTTTCGTCTGCGGCGTGATGATGCCGCTCTCGTCGCGCATGAGCGCGGAGATGAGCTCGCGCTGCGGCCACGCGGAGCGGCGCACCAGCAGGAGCATGCGCTTGATCTGGTGCAGGTGGTTGAGGCACTCCTTGGTGGGGTGCGTCAGGAGGCGGTCCTCGATGTCCTCCAGGTCCTCGCCCACCTCCTCCAGCAGCGGGAAGAGGTGGTCGGTGACGGCGTCGAGCAGCGCGTAGGCGAGGTAGTCGGGACCCTGCGCGCGGATCTGCTGGTTGCCGCCGAGGATGCGCTGGCGCACCGGGTCGAACACGTCCGTGGTGGCCTCCTCCTGGATGGAGATCACGGTGGTCTTGCCCAGGAAGATCGACACCTGCTCGGCGTGGAGCTCGCCGCGCTTTTCGTCGAAATACACCATCTGCGTGACGATGAAGAGGTGCCCGGCGTAATCCTCCACCTTGGGGCGCTGGCCGGTGTGGAACACGTCCTCCAGCGCGAGCGGGTGAATGTGGAAGTGCTCCGCCATGCGCTTGAACATGGGCACGTCGTTGAGGCCCTCGATGTTGATCCACGCGACCTTGCCCGAGTCGCGGCAACCAAAGGCATCCTCGATCTTCTTGAGCTTCGCGGCGCGCTCCTCCTTCGCGTCGTATTCGATGACCTCGATGCAGGGCGGTGGGGCGTCCTTGCTCTCCTCCGGCACCGTGAGCTGCGCGGGCGGCGTGCCGGGCAGCGGGAAGAAGGTGCGAAAGCGCGTGAGGTGCCGGGCGGTGCGGGCGGACATGGCTAGCGACGAAGGGGGAGGGTTCGGCGCAGCCTAGCGGCGGGGGGACCAGCGCGCGGCGTCGATGCAGGCGATGATATGCCCAATCCAGCCGAGCGTGCCAAACGAAATCACCCAGATCGCGAGCGTAAGCAGGAAGTGAAACAGCGCCGCGCCGATTCTTCCCTGCACGAGCTGGCCGAGGCCGGCGATGAAGAACGAGCAGACGGCGGCGACGACGTTTCCGGTGGAACCTTGGGTGGGCATGGGAGAAGGACGGAGAGGATGGAGGATGGAAGATGGCAGGGAGCGTTTCGACAAGCGACTCGTCGTTTGACGTGCGATGTCCGCGTTTCCTTCCCGGGATCGCCGCTCACCCGGTCCCTGCCATCCTCCATCTTCCATCCTCTCGGTCATGCTCCCCTCCGCCTCCGTCCGCGTGCCTGCCACCACCTCGAACTTCGGCCCCGGCTTCGATTGCCTGGGCGCGGCGCTCGCGCTTTACAACCGCGTGACCGTGACGCGGCGCGAAGCGGCGCCGGGCGACGAAGAGCACCCGATGATAAAAGAGGCGGCGGAATCGTTCTTCGCGGCGGCGGCGAAGGAGCCGTTCGCGTTTGACTGGAGAATCGAGGGGGATGTGCCGGTGTCGCGTGGGCTGGGCAGCTCGGTGACGCTGCGGCTAGGCTTGGTCGCGGCGCTCAACCGCGTTGCCGGCTCGCCGCTCGACCGGCGCGCGCTCTTCGCGCTGTGCGCGCGCCTGGAGGGACATCCCGACAACGCAGCGCCGGCGGCTTTCGGGGGCTTCACGGTTTGCGATCCGTCCGACCCGGCCGCGCTGCCGCTGCGCTTCGCCTTGCCGGCGCGCCTGCGCTTCGTGCTGCTGGTGCCGGCCTTCGAGATCCGCACGAGCGACGCGCGTCGGATGCTGCCGGAGATGATCCCGCGCCGCGCCGCGGTGGCGAGCGCGGGCCGGGCGGCCCGGATCGTGGCGGCGTTTGCCTCGGGGCGCCCGGCCGATCTGCGCGCGCTGCGCGGCAGGTTCGGGGACGCGGCATTCCACCAAGGGCACCGTGCGCCGCTCATCCCTTGCCTCGATGCGGTGATCGCGGCCGGCGAGGCGGCCGGGGCGCTGGGCGGGTTTCTCTCCGGTTCCGGCTCGGCGATCTGCTGCCTCACCTTCGCGGGCCCGGAGCGCGTGGCCGCGGCGATGCTCCGGGCTTCGGAACTCGAGGGCGCGCGCACGATCGTGGCCGCGCGGGACGAGCGCGGCGCGCTTGCGACCTGACCTCGCGCCTCCGGCGGAAACTTTCCGCATGGGCCGCGGTTCAAAGGCCGCGCGTGACCTCTCGCCGCATCGGCGCGATACTGCGCGCCCTTTGCCGCGACCGCCGGCCGAACTGAACCCACCTTCTCCATGCGCTGGGCCGAAGCCGCCGAGCAATACGTGATCGACGTGATCGAGGGCCGCCGTGAGGGGCGGCTCGCGGCGATCCTGCGTGCCGTGTTGTGGGTGCTGTCGCTGCCGTTCAAAGTGGTGGTGCAGCTGCGTCTCTGGCTCTACCGGCAGCGCATCCTGCGCGAGATCCCGCTCGGCGTGCTGGTCATCTCCGTGGGGAATCTCACCGCCGGCGGCACGGGCAAGACGCCGGTGGTGGAGAAGTTCGCGCGCGCCCTGCGCGCCGCGGGCCGGCGCGTGGCGATCCTGTCACGGGGCTACCGCGCCGAGCGGCCGCCGTGGTGGGAGCGCGTGCGCCGCCGCGCGAAGGGCGACCCGTGGCGCGGCGCCACCGGCGTGGTGTCCGACGGGGAGCAGCTCTTGCTCGACTCGCGCCGCGCCGGCGACGAGCCGTTCATGCTCGCCAAGAACCTGCTGCCCGGCGTGGTGGTGCTCTCCGACCGCGACCGCGTGCGCTCTGGCCGCCTGGCCTTGGATGAATTCCAATGCGACACGCTCTTGCTCGACGACGGCCTGCAATACCTTCACCTGCGCCACCGCGTGGACATCGTGCTGGTGGACCGGCAGTCGCCCTTCGGGAACGGTCACCTCCTGCCGCGCGGCACCCTGCGCGAGCCGCCGCGCAACCTGCGGCGCGCCTCGCACATCTTCATCACCAAGAGCGAGCCCGGCGCGGACAACGCCCCGCTCGTGGAGGAAATCCGCCGCCATAACCAGCGCGCCGAGATCATCGAGTGCGCGCACCGCCTCACGCACCTGGTCGAGCCGGCCACCGGCGCGCGGCGGGAGCTCGGCGAGTTGCGCGGCCGGAGGGTGGGGATGCTCTGCGGGATCGCGCGGCCGGAGTCCTTCCGCGGCGCGCTCGCCGAGCACGGGACGACGGTCGCCACCGAGCAGGTGTTTCCGGACCATCACCGTTTCGGTCTGGATGAACTGGAGGAAGCGGAGCGAGCCTTCCGCGCCGCCGGGGCAGAGTGGGTGCTCACCACGGAGAAGGACGCCGTGCGCTTCCCGGCGGAATGGCGCGGCGGGCTGCCGCTGTTCTACGCGCGATTGGAGATTGAGATCCTCAGTGGCCACGAGAGTTGGGACCAATTGGTCGAGCGCATCGCCCAGCCACCGCCCCTGGACCGCGCGCCGGGGGAACTCTTTGCGTGAGAAGGCGATGCGGTCACGTCCGCACGCCCCGTTTCCAGCCACGTCAGCGGCGCCTTGGACGTAACCCCGCGCTTCAGCGCGGGGTTTTCTCGCCCTGTGTTCCGCGTCGCGTCAGCGACGCTTGAGACTTTGGGTGGAACCGCTTCCAACGCTCTTCCCGTCCGCCGCCTCAAGCGTCGCTGACGCGACGCCACCGCGCCATCCAAGCGCCCACCCCCTGCTGCACCGTGTTCAGAAAGGTTGATCGGATGCAGGGTCGTTTTGGGCCTGCTGCCGGCTGGAAAAACGGCCTTCGCAGAGCGTTTTTCGCTTTGCACAGGGCAAGATTCAGCCTGCGCTGGCTCGACTCTGCTTTGAGCGAGCGCAAGCGGGTCGTGCCTCGACGGCCGGATCAACCAAGCGCGCCTTTTCCACCCTGGCCGGCCCATCGCTCAATCCCCGTGGACTCAGGTGTGAAACGCGGGGCTACGCTCGGATCGCCGCTGGCGCGGCTGCGCGAGGAAGCAACACCCGCGAATGTCAGGTGATCACCGTGAAGCCCGCTGATCGAATTGCGCCTAAGGCGCTGTCTCCTTCAGCGCCCGCGTCGCCTGCTCACCAGTCGGGATCGGCAGCGGCACGGCGGGGATCGGCTCGGCCTTCTCTTCCTCGGCGTCGATGGCGGCCTCCTCTTTCGCGTCACCGGTCAAGCCGGTGAGCAGTTCCAAGCGGCCGTCCAGGTGCTCCACGATGGCCGAGCAACTCTCGACGAAGTCGCCCGAGTTGTAATACATCACCCCGCCCATGTCGCGCACGGCCGGCGTGTGGATGTGACCGCACAGCACGCCGTCCACCTTGTATTCGGCGGCGTAGGTCACGATCGCCTTCTCGAAGGAGCCGATGAAGTTCACGGCGTCCTTCACGCGCTTCTTCACGTAGGCCGAGAGCGACCAGTAGGCGGCGCGGCCAAAGAGCCGGCGCACCCAGTTCACGAAAGGGTTCAGCTTCAACAGCGTGGTGTAGCCCACGTCGCCGAGGAAGGCGAGCCAACGATGGTTCTGCACCACCGTGTCGGTCTCGTGGCCGTGCATGATGAACAGGCGTCGGCCGTCGGCCGTGACGTGGACGGCGTTCTTGCGGATGGTGACGGCGCCGTATTCGCCGTAGAACTCCGAGACGAGCTCGTCGTGGTTGCCGGGAATGTAGAAGACCTTCACGCCCTTGCGGCCCTTGCGCAGGATCTTCTGGATCACGTCGTTGTGCTCCTGGGGCCAGTAGATGCCGCGGCGCAGCGCCCAGATGTCGATGAGGTCGCCGACGAGGTAGAGCGTGTCGCACTCCGTCTCGCGCAGGAAGCGCAGCACCGCGCCGGCGTTGGAGCCGCGGGTGCCGAGGTGGAGGTCGGAGATGAAGGCGGTGCGGACGCGCATCGGCGGGTGGGCTGGCGGCGCGGGACCGCGGCTCCCGCCACATCGCGGCGGAGGCCAGGGCCGTGCGCGGGTAATCCATGCCGCAATCCGTCCTCCGCAACGCGCAATTTGGCGGTTTCCCTGCGCGGTGGGGGAGGCTAGGATCGCGCCCGGAACCCCCGCACCGCCATGCACGCCCCCGACTCGACCCTCGCCGCGGCCGACGCGCCGCCGGCCCCGCAGACGCTTCCCGCCC
>CALMOL010000237.1 GCA_937871685.1 uncultured Verrucomicrobiota bacterium | reverse complement strand
CGTCTTCTCGTAGGCGGCGATGGCGGCCGGCACGGACAGGCCGGTGGACCTCTCGGCCGCGGCGGTGTCCGCGCAGTATTGCTTGGCGACGTCCGGGTAGAGCGTCGGATGGCGGCGGACGTGGTCGCATTGCTCGCCGGACAAGTCCTCGAGGACGATGAAGTCCGGCCGCGTTGCGGCGAGGCGATCCAGCAGCGGCGCGAGGAAGCCAAGCTCGACCGAGGGCGGCAGGCCCGAGAGGTGCAGCGTGCCCAGCACGGTCACGCGCGTCGGCTCGCCCGCGAAGGGCTTCATGCGCGTGAGAATGCCGCCCGAAGCCGCGCGCGTCATTCCTGGTTCACGGCGAAGCGCCAGCCCTCGTAGGCGGCGATGCCGTAGAAGAGGATGTCCTTCACGTCGAAGGCTTCCTTGAGGATGTCCACCAGGGCGGAGAAGGGCAGGCGCTGCATCATGTCGAGGAGGCTGACGTTGGCCACCTTGCTGCCGAGGGCGATGATGGTCAGGCAATCCCCGACCACGCACCCGAGCAGCGCGCACACCGCGCCGACGACCGAGAACAGGGCCGTCCGTCCCTTGCCCAGCAGGCGCACGCCGAAGCCGGCGGCCAAGCCCACGACGATGGCGATCAGGCCAAGCTTGTAGTTGGTGAAATACGCGATGGCCGCCCACAGCGCCGCGCCGAGGAAGGCGCCCACCAGGCCGCCGACCAAGCCGAGGAGGACGTTGCCGTTGCCCGCCGGGGCCGGCAGCGGGGAGGAGCCGCCGGAATACACCGGAGGCGAGGCGGATGGGTCGGAGGGATTCATGGGAGGGCGATGAACCGATCGGGAGGAAAGGAAGCGCGGCGGCCACGGGCAGGCGCGCCGTCAGCCGGCGGCGGCGAGGTCGGCGGGATCGTGCGGCTCGCCCTCGCCGTTGAACTTGGGATACACGAACTTCTCGGCCGGCACACCGCGCTTGGTCACGCCGTGGGCGCGCTTGAGCCCGGCCTCGCGCAGCACCTTGAGCGTGCGCGCGAGCAGGTCGGTGCCGAAGCCGCGGTTGCGGTATTCGAGCAGCACGCAGGGGCCGGAGACGAGGTGGTTCTCGGCCTCCGGCTCGGCGGAATACACGGTCGCGCCGACCAAGCGCGGCCCGTGCGCCAGCACCAGCGCGGTGGGCGACGCGGAGGCGAAGGCTTCCGTGATGTCCCGCGCGATGTGCGCGGCGATGTGGCGGTAGGTCTCGGCCCAGTCCGAGTCGAGCGCGAAGGAATTGGCCACGACGGCCTGCACGTTCTCCAGCTCGCGGCGGGTGGCCGGGCGCACCTCGCACGTCACGGGCATCTTGAAGGCCGGCGGCTCGCCGAGTTTTTCGAGGTCCCAGGCAAAGCGGGTCCAGTGGATGAGCTTCGTCGACATTGGTTATGACATTATGGACCGCTCCGACGCGGGGGCGCAATGGGCGGCAAGGCGATTTCTCCCGCCGCGCCGATTCCGCGGCGCGGAATGCGAGCGCTTCATCCGCCGGCCACCACGCGGATGATTTCCAGGCGGTCGCCGTCCCGCAGTTGGATGGCCGGCCATTCCTTCGGGAAGAGCGCGCGGCCATTGTGCTCGACGAGCACCGTGCCCGCGCCCAGGCCGAGCGCGGCGAGCAGCTCGGGCAGCGGCGCGCCCGCGCGGACGGGATGCGGCGCGCCGTTGAGGAAGATGGAGCACTTGATGTCGTCCACGTTCACAGCGGCGCGGGCGCGGTCTCGCCGCGCAACGCGCGGATGGCGGCGACGTAGTCGGCCTGGCCGAAGACGGAGGTGCCGGCCACGAACACGTCGGCGCCATGGGAGCGCGCCTCGGCGGCGGTCTGGGCATTGATGCCGCCGTCCACCTGGATGTGAAAGCTGTAGCCCTCGTGACGGCGGCGGTCGGCGGCGGCGGCCACCTTCGACATGTTTTCGGCGATGAACTTCTGCCCCCCGAAGCCGGCGTGGACGGTCATCACGAGGAAAAGGTCGATGTCGCCGAGGAACGGCTCGGCCGCCTCGAACGGCGTGTCGGCATTCACGCAGAGCCCCACGCCGCAGCCGGCCGCGCGGATCGCCGCGAGCGTGGCGGCCACGTCGTGACGCGCCTCCGACTCGACGTGGACGGTGATGCGGTTCGCGCCGGCCTGGACGAAGCGCGGCAGAAAGTGATCCGGCCGCGCGATCATGAGATGCACGTCGAGCGGGAGCGAGGTGCGCTTGCGCACCGCGGCGACCACGGCGGGGCCGAAGGAGATGTTGTCCACGAAGTGGCCGTCCATCACGTCGAGGTGAAGCCAGTCGGCCCCGGCCTTCTCCGCGGCGGCGGCCTCCTCGCCGAGGCGGGCGAAGTCACACGCGAGGATCGAGGGGGCGATGAGGGAAGGCATGGGGCGAGGGTAAGCTTGAAGGGAGAAAAACTCGAAATTCGAAGTTCGAAACTCGAAACGAGGCCCGAAGGCAGGAAGGGCCGGAAGCGCGGAAGACGCGCGCTTGGGCAGCTTCCGGCGCTTTCATTCCTTTTCGGGCGCTTGCCTCGAGCTTCGAGCCTCGAGCTTCGAGTTTTCCCCACGCAGACGCTCCAGCAGCGCGCCGAAGCGCCGCGCGGCGCCAGTCTCGCGCACGGCGCGGGCCAGGGCGCGCGGCTGGCCGGTGAGCACCACGAGCTTCCGGCCGCGGGTGACGCCGGTGTAAAGGAGGTTGCGCTGGAGCAGCAGGAACTGATCGGCCGTGAGCGCCATCACCACGGCGGGAAATTCGGAGCCTTGTGACTTGTGCACCGTGATGGCGAAGGCAGGCGCCAGCTCGTCCAGCTCGCCGAAGTCATAGACCACCGACGGCGCGCCCTCGGGCCGGCCCTCGAAGCGGACGTGCACCTCGCGCTCCTCGGCGTCCACGCGGTGCACGAGGCCGATGTCGCCGTTGAAGACGGCCTTGTCGTAGTTGTTCGAGGTCTGGAGCACACGGTCGCCCTCGCGGAAGGTCCAGCCGAAGCGCTCCACCTCGCCGAGGCCGCCGTCGGCGCGCGGCGGGTTGAGGGCGGCCTGGAGCAGGCGGTTCAGTTCACGCGTGCCGCAGGGGCCGCGCTTCATCGCGCAGAGCACCTGCACGTCGCGGCGCGGGTCGAGGCCGAATTTTCGCGGGATGCGGTGCGCGACCATCTCCACCGCCAGCGCCGCGGCGGCGGCCGGCTCCTCGCGAGGGATCACGAAAAAGTCGGCCCCGGAGTCGTCCTTCGCGCCGCCCTCGGGCAGCTCGCCGCGGCGGATGCGGTGGGCGTTGCGGATGATGTGGCTCGCCTCGGCTTGGCGGAAGACCTCGGTGAGCCGCGCCACTGGCACGAGGCCGGACTCGATCACGTCGCGCAGCACGAGGCCGGGGCCGACGGACGGGAGCTGGTCCACGTCGCCCACGAGCAGCAGCGCGGCTTGCCTCGGCAGCGCGCGCAGCAGGGCGTGCGCGAGCGGCAGGTCGAGCATGGACGATTCATCCACGACGAAGAAGTCGCCCTCGAGGGGTCGCTCGGGGCCGCGCTGGAAACCCCCGCCCTCGCCGCCGCGCGCCTCCAGCAGGCGGTGGAGCGTGTGGGCCTCACGCCCGGAGGCCGCCGCGAGCCGCTGCGCCGCGCGGCCGGTGGGCGCCGCCAGGACGAGCCGCTTCCCTTCGCCGGCAAGTCGGTCGAGCAAGGTGCCAAGCAGCGTGGTCTTGCCGACGCCGGGGCCGCCGGTGAGGACGGAGATGCGGGCGGAGCGCAGGGTTTCGAGGGCGGCGCGCTGGGAGGGAGAAAGCTCGACAATTGCCGATTGCCGATTGCCGATTGCCGATTGGCTGGCGCGCGGAAGCGAGGGCTCCGCCTGGTTTGCAGCCGCCTCGCTCATCGCGCGGAGGATTTTCGCGACGCCCGTCTCGGCGAGATGGAGGTGCGGCAGGTAGATGAGCGAGTCGGAGGTGGCTGGATCGCAGATGATCTCTCGGGCTTTCTCGGCCGCGCCGAGCGCGCCGGCCACGATCGTCTCGTCCACCTCGAGGAGAAGCACGGCGCGGCGGAGCAATTCCTCGCGCGGCAGGGCGGCGTGGCCCTCGGCGCCGGCGGCCTCGAGCAGGGCCTGGCGCAGGCCGGCGAGCAGGCGCGGCGGCGATTCCGGCGCGAGGCCGAGGCGCTGCGCGATGGCGTCGGCGGTGCGGAAGCCGATGCCGGTGATGTCGCGCGCCAACTTCCACGGGTCGGCCCGCACTTTCGCGATGGCATCATCGCCGTAGGTGCGCCAGATGCGCTGGGCGCGCGCGGTGCCCACGCCATACGTGTGCAGGAACACCATGATCTCGCGCACGTGGCGCTGGGCGGTCCACGCGACCTTGATGCGGCGGCGGCGCTCGGCGCCCACGCCGGGGATGTCTTCCAGGCGCGCGGACTCGTTCTCGATCACCTCGAAGAGCTTCTCGCCGAAGCGGGCGACGAGCTTCTTGGCGAAGACCGGCCCGATGCCTTTCACGAGCCCCGAGCCGAGGAATCGCTCGATGCCGGCGCGCGAGGACGGCGCGGTGGTGCGGGCGTCGTCGGCCTTGAACTGAAGGCCGTGCTCGCGGTCCTCCACCCATTGGCCGCTGGCCTCGATCCACTCGCCGGCCGTGGCGGCGGGCAGGCGGCAGAGCACGGCTGCCAGCTCGCGCCGGCCCTTGGCCCGCACGCGCAGCACGGCGAAGCCGCTCTCCTCGTTGAAGAACGTCACGCGCTCGATTTCGCCGGCGAGGATTTCGGACATCTCGGCGGAAGGATAAGCCACGGCGGCACGGAGGACACGAAGGGAAGACGACAGGAACGCGGCGCAAAGGCAGGATACCGGCCAAGCCATCCTTCTCCCATGTCCCCCGCGCCGCCCGAGGAGACCCACCCGCCGCTGCGCCGGGCGCACTACGAGGTGCGGCGGCGCGAGGACGGCTCGCCGTGGCTGCTCGGCGTGGGCGGCATGGGGATGACCTACCTCGCCCATGATCCGCGGCTGCGGTTGGACGTAGCGCTCAAGGTCATCCACCCGAGCCAAGTCGCGCATCCCGAGGCGCGGCTCCTCTTCCAGCGCGAGGCCCGCGCCGCGGCGCGGGTGATCCATCCGAACGTGGCGGCGGTGGTGTATCTCCACGACGACCCGGCGGAGTTTTTCTACGCGATGGAGTTCGTGGACGGCGTGTCGCTCCACGACTGGCTGCAATCGCGCGGGCCGCTCGACACGTCCCTCGCGCTGGCGCTCGCCGCGCAGGTGGCGCGCGGCCTCGCGGCGATCCACGAGCAGGGCATTGTCCACCGCGACCTCAAGCCGGCCAACGTGATGGTAGTCGAATTTCCGCCGGGGCACCCGCGCCACGCGGCGCTCGCGGCGGCCGGCGGCCGGCTGCTGAAGATCATCGACTTCGGCCTCGCGCGAGCGTCCGGCCCCGCGGAGGCGGGCGGCCCGGCGCCGACGATCGGCTTCCGCGGCACGGCCGCCTACGCCAGCCCGGAGCAGTGCGAGGAAGACCCGGATCTTGATGGGCGCGCGGACCTCTACGCCCTCGGCTGCATCCTGTGGGAAATGCTCGCGGCCGCGCCGCCCTTCGCTGCGCGCTCCCATCGCGAGTTGCTGAACCTCCAGGTCGTCGCCCCGCCGCCCTTCGAGCGCCTCGTCGGCCAGCCGGTTGCGGTCATCGAGGCGCTGCGACGCGCCTTGGCCAAGGACCGCGCGGAGCGCTTCCCCGATGGCTTGGCTTTCGCCGCGGTGCTGGATGAGTGCCGGCGCCAACCCGGCGCGCCGCTCACCGAGGCCGCCCTTGCGCCGGCGGTCGCGCCGTCCGAGCCGAGCCGCCCGGCGACCACGGTGATCGTCCTCCCCGCGCGCTTCCCGTGGCTGCGCGCGATCCTGCTCATGCTCGCGGCGGCGGCGGTGGCTTGGCTGCTGGCGCGCCGCCCCGGCTGGAGGGGAGAGACCGGGCCGCCGCCCGCGGCCGCGCGCCTGCCCTCGGCCAAGGCGGTGGCCGTGCTGCCCTTCGCCAACCTTTCCTCTGATCCCGCCGATGCCTATTTCGCCACCGGCATCCACGAGGACGTGCTCACCGCGCTCGCCAAGCTGCGCGACCTGCGCGTGTCGCCGCGCTCCGCGGTGATGCGCCACGACCCGGCCACCCCGCGCGACCTCCCGCGCCTCGCCGCCGAGCTGGGCGTGAGCTGGCTGCTCGAGGGCAGCGTGCGGCGCGCCGGCGGCCGCGTGCGCGTCACCGCGCAGCTCGTGAGCGCCGCCGATGGCCTCCCGCGCTGGGCGGAGTCCTACGATCGCGAGGAAAGCGACATCTTTGAAATCCAGGCGCAGGTCGCCGCCGAGATCGTGCGCGCGCTGGCCGCCACGCTCACGCCGGAGGAGCAGCGGGGAATCGCTTCCCGTCCCACCGGGAACGCCGCGGCCTACGACGCCTTTCTGCGCGGCTGCGCCGTGGAGGAGGGCCGCGGCACCTTCCGCGACGGGCGCGCGGAGGCGCTTCGGCACTTCGAGCGCGCGGTGGCGCTGGACGGAAACTTCGGCCTCGCCCTGGCCGGCGTGGCCCGCTCGCAAGCGATGATCTACAACTACGGCTGGGACCGCACCCCCGCGCAGGCCATCCGCGCGCGCGCCGCCGCCGAGGCCGCGGTGCGCCTTCACCCCGAGCTGTCCGAGACCGTGGCCGCGCGCGCGGAATACCTTTTCCGCGTCGAGCACGAGCCGGCCGCCGCGCTGCGCGACCTGCTCGTGGTCGAGCGGGCCGACCCCGAGGACTTCCGCACGCTCGTCACCATCGGCAACGTGCTGCGGCGCATGGACCGCTGGGACGAGGCGGTGGACTACTTCCAGCGGGCCGCGCGCGCCGCGCCCGAGAGCGGCGAGCCGCCGGGCTTCCTCACTTCCACCTTCCGGAACCTGCGGCGCTGGGAGGACGCCTGGCACGCGTGGGAAGTGGTGATCGCGCGGCAGCAGTCGCCCGACCTGTCCCTGCTCGACGCGCGCTTCCGGATGCTGCGCACGGGTGAGTGGTCGCCCTATGTCGAAGCGCTGCGCCAGCTCGATGGCTCGCTTTCGCCCGGCGTGCGCTGGCGCACGCGCTGGCTGCGGCGCGACTTCGCCGGCGCGCTCGAAACGCTGCGCGCCTTGCCAGACGAGACCGTGGCGGTCGAGGACCCGCGCGCCGACATCCCGAAGGCGCTCAAGGTCGGCGAGGCGCTCCGGCGGCTCGGCCGCGCGGAGGAGGCGCGGGTCGAGTTCGAGGCCGCCGCGGCGTGGCTGGAGAAGGCCGCGCAGGAGCGTCCGCGCGACGCGCTGCCCCGCGTATTCCTGGCGCGCGCGCGGGCCTTTCTCGGCGACCCGTCGGGAGTCATCCGCCACGGCAAAGAGGCGATGCGCCTGCTGCCGGAAAGCCGCGATGCCTATGACGGGCGCTCGATCACGCACGAGTTCGCGCTCGCCTGCGCGGAGGCGGGCGAGCCGGTCCGAGCAAGCGAGCTTCTCGCCCAGTTGTTGCGCGTGCCCAGCCAAGTGAATCTCACCGAGCTGCGAAACCTGCCCATTTACGACGTCCTGCGCGGTCACCCGGACTTCGAGGCGCTGCCCGGTGCGGGGCACTAAGCGCGGCGGGCCCGGCCTGAATTATTCCGCCAGCAGGTCGCGGCACGCCTTCTCGCAGCGGCGGCAGGCCTCGGCGCAGATCCGACAATGTTCCATGTGCGGGGCATGCGGCTCGCATTCCTTGGCGCACTCGCCGCAGGCGGTGGCGCAGGCGCGCAGGAGGGCGCCCGCGAGGATCTTGTCGGTGCGCGTGAGGCGCGAGATCACGCGGGCGGTGGCGAGGCACACGTCGGCGCAATCGAGGTCGAGCCGGATGCAGGTGACTTGGCGGGCGACTTCCTTCTCGCCGAGGCAAGCGTCAGCGCAAGCGTTGCAGGCCTCGGCGCAGGCGTAGCAGGCGGTGATGCACTCGATGGCCTTGGCGTGGTCCGACGCCGGGTTCACCGGCGAGGACTCGAACATTTGCTTGATGTAGCTCATGCGGGCCAAATCGCGCGGCGCCAAGGAGGCGCGCGGCGCGATGCCGCGCGAAGTTTTCCCGAGCCGCCCGCCGGGCGCCGGCGCTGCGGAGGCCATGTCACGCTATGACCGCGCCAAGAAGCGACGGGAATGAGCCCCCCACGCAAAGTGAGCGCCCCCCAAGGGGGACTCGTTTCATGCTTGTTTCGCAACGTTGGATTCTTGTTCTGATGGCTTGGTCTTCCCTGCTTCCGTTGGCGTCGAAAGCCCTGGCCGCCGAAGGGCGCACGGACCACTTCTTATCCGGTGGCCGGCGCATCGCAGTGGAGGTGTTTCCCGCGCCAAAGACGGACGCGCCGTGTGTGCTCGTGCTGCACGGGGCCTCGGGCTTGGCGGCGGGCAACCGCTACCTTGCGCAGGTGGCCGGCGGCTTCGCGGCGCTCGGCTACCACACGTATCTCGTGCACTACTTCGACCGCACCGGCACCGCCTACGCGGGCGACGCCACGATCCGCGCGTCGTTCCCCGCTTGGCGCGAGACGGCAAGCGACGCAGTGGCGTGGGTGCGGCGGGAGCGGCCTGACTCGCGCATCGGAATCTTCGGCTACTCGCTGGGCGCCTACCTTGCGGTGGCGACGGCCGCGCAGGACGCCGGCGTGGCGGCCGTGGTCGAGTTGGCGGGCGGCCTCGCGGAAGGGACCGCGCCAACCCGGCTTCCGCCGACGCTCGTGCTGCACGGCGACCGCGACACGCGCGTGCCTTTTGCGGAGGCTGGCCGGCTGAAAGCCGCGCTGGAGCGCGCAGGCAGCGCCCACGAAATGCACGTTTACCAAGGCGAGGGACACGTCCTCAGCCTGCCCTCGTATTTGGACGTGGTGCAGCGCGGCGCGGATTTCTTCGGCCGGCACCTGCGGTGAAGCCCGGCCCGTGCAAAGGGGCGACCGGCCAGCCTCCGCCGCCGAGCCCTTCTGCGGTCCCCGGACCTTCCGGCTCCTCCCTCGCCCGCGCGGAGCCTTTTTCACGCGCGTTTCGAACTGTGCCCGACCAGCCGGTCCCATCCCTTTCCAGCGATTCGGCCGGCACCGGCGACAAAATCAGTGGGCAAGGCTTTTCCGCTTGCGGGAGGAATTTTGTTCGCTTAGAACCGCGCGTCATGAATCTCCTCCGTTCCCTGCCGCTCTTGGTCGCAAGCGCGCTTCCCCTGACGGCCCTTGCCCAGAACTTTCAGCAAAGCTTCGACAGCTATTCCGCGCTCTTCAACGGCGTGAATCCCTGGGCGGTTCAGAACCGGAGCGACAGCCCGGCGGGCGGGCAGACGTGGTTTGCGGGCGACACGGCGATTCTTCCCCCGCAGTCCGGCACCGGCTACGTGGCGGCAAACTTTTTCTCCACCGGCGGCCTCACCGGAACGGAAACGGTCAGCAACTGGCTCTTCTCGCCCGTGCTCAACCTCGTCAATGGCGGGACGGTCACCTTCTTCACCCGCAGCGCGGGCAGCGCGCCTGATCACCTCGAGCTTCGCCTGAGCACGAACGGCACGAGCACGAACGTTGGCACCACGTCCACCTCCCTGGGGGACTTCACGACGGTTCTGCTCGACATCAATCCTCTCCTGCAACCTGGCGGAGCCACGGGATATCCCACGGGTTGGACGCAGTTCACCGCGATCGTTACCGGCGTGCCGGTGGGTGGCATCACGGGCCGTCTCGGCTTCCGCTACACCGTCCCGAACAGCGGTTTCAACGGCGTCAACGGCGACTACATCGGGGTAGATAATCTGACCTCCTCCCTCACCGCGGTGCCTGAGCCCTCGACTTATGCGATCTGCATAGTGGGCTTGGCAGTCGGCGGATGGCTTGTGAGCCGTCGCCGGACCGCCCAGGCGGCCTGACCAAATCCGCTGGCGGGACTGCGGATCATGATCGTGCTGGCGCTCGCCAGGAACTGGCGGGCATTCGCCCTCGTGGCTGGGCTTGCCCTGCCCGGCGTGTGCCTCGGCCAGTTGCGCTTCGAGAGAACGACGGTCCAGTTGCCGGCCAAGGGAGCGGACCTGCTGGTGGCTGAGTTTCCGTTCACGGTTGGCCCGGCAGGATCGGTGGTGATCGGTGCAACCAAGCCGGATTGCAGCTGTACCTCTGGAACGCTGCAAAAGAACGCTTATGAGCCAGGCGAGAAAGGCATCATTCGCCTGGAGTTTCGGACGGCGAACTACGAGGGGCCGCAGGAAAAGCGGCTCCTCGTCGAGGCCTCGGACCAACCGGAGCCGCACGTGCTGACTCTTTTCACCGAGTTGCCGAAGATCGCCGACGTGCAACCGCGGTCCGTCTATTGGGACAATGCCGGCCCTCGCAGCGAAAAACTCATCACCTTCGAAAGCGGCCCGACGCAGCCGGCGATTGCATCATTCCGCGCCGCTTCCGACAATCCCACGGTGTCTGTCCTGGTGAAGGAGGTGATTCCGGGGAGGAAGTTTGAGCTGCATCTCACCCCCACGAATACCACCGAGGTGCTAGTGGCCAAGATCAGCCTGCAGGTTTCCTACGAGAACAAGGCGGAGCGCACGTTCTACTGCTTTGGGATGGTGAAGCCGAAGCCGGAGTAAAGGTTTCGCCCGTCCGCGACGTGGCATCGGCCGGTGCCTCGCAATGCTTCACCAACCGAGGTGGATCTCATGGCGACGCGCCTCATGCGCAGCGGACGGTTTTTGTGGCCGCATCCGGCGGTGACACGGCGGTCACGCGTGAAGCTCTGAGGCACGATTCCCGAGGAAGAAACATCAGACACGGCGGTGCTCAGAGCAGAGGGAGTGTCCGGCAACCGTTCATCCTCGGGCACGCGGGAGCTGAGGTCGTTTGCTTTTCAAAGTCACGCGCTTGGTCAGAGACCGCCGTCGGTCATCCCGTGATCGACGTCGATTGACTTCGAAACGACCTCGATCGCTCCCAGACCAACGTCGTTTGTCGGAAGACCGGCGTCGGTCTCCTTGGAAACGACGTCGTTCTGTTTTGAAACGCCCTCGTTTGGAAAGCGAACGACGTCGATCGACTTCGAAACGACTTCGTTCGCGGCGAGATCAACGTCGTTTGAAAAGGTAACGACGTCGCTTGTCGCAAGACCGGCGTCGGTCTGCTTGGAAACGCCGTCGTTCTGTTTTGAATCGACGGCGTTTGAATCGCAAACGACGGCGTTTGCCTAAAGATCGCCGTCGTTCCGATTTCAAACGCCGTCGTTCACTTTTGGAACGCGGTCGCGTGGGTCGCATGCGTCACTGGTCTCCTCCCAGGCCAGCCTTCTTCCTTCCGATCCGACTCGGTGGTCAGACTGACCTCGTGCCCTTGGTGGCGCACCGCAGCCTGCCGACGATACCGTCTCCCCGGTCGCGGCCAGTGCAAAAGGGGCAGCACCGGACGCTCGGGCGCCAAAGCAAAAGGCAGCGCCGGAAATCCGGCGCTGCCTTGGAGAGAACTGAAGCAGGAAGCGACTGGCTTACCAGCCGATGTCCTGGAAGAGCGTGAAGGTCAGGTCGGCCGGAGGCACGACCGACTGCCCCAGACCGGCGTTGATGGCGGGCTCCATGATCAGGTTCGGCGTCGCGCTCACGTCGTAGTGCGAGACGGAAGAGCCCGACTGGAACGGATTGGGAGCATACATCTTCGCGCGGTTGGAGGAATCAGCACCGGCACGCCGCGAGTTGTCGAGGCCGAGGGTAGCCACGACGTTTGCTTGGGCTCCACGCGAGCGGCGCGCGAGCGCGGCCTTGATGGTGGCCCCGTCCGACTGCGTGACGCGCACGGCCGGAATCGTAATGGTCGGATCTGCGCCGCCCAATCCGGCCGGAGGGGAGCCGACGGCATTGTCCACCACGATGACTCCGACGGCACCGGCGTCCTGGCAGGCCTTCACCTTGATGACGAAGGAGCAGGTGCCGCGGTCCACGAGCGCGATCTTGCCGTTCACGGCCGCCGCGTTGGCGGGCGAGAGGGTGGCAGCGGCGGCGGGGTCATTGGGATTGCAGGCCAGTCCGACTGGGCCGACGTTGGCGACGTTGCCATCGATGACTTGGCCGATCTGCCGAGTGATTCCTGGGTTGGTGATCGCCGGGCCGAAAGATGCCGTGCCGACGTTGAAATTTTGCAGCGGCAGCGAGGGCGAGGAAGCGGCGACGTTAGGCACGCCAACTTGAAGCACGTTTGGCACCGCAGCCGTCACCAGCGGACCGGCCCAGACCAGATTGTCGCTGAGGGCGGAGGCCGCGCGTTGCGCGGGAGTCAACTGGGTCCAGCGCGTGTTGGTTGGGGAATCCGTCAGGAAGGTGTCCCAGATGCTCGGCCGCGGGGTGCCGTCACTGCCCGTCAGGTAAGCTCCGGTCGAGCCGTTGGTGAAGGTCTGGAAGCCGAGGCCGTGGCCGATCTCATGGATGAGCACGACCAGAAGATCTGTTTGCCCGGCGCCCGGATTGTTGTCCAAGCCCAGGTAGAAGCCGCCGCCCGGAAGGCAGCCGGTCTGGCCGAGGTTGACGTTGAAGCGGGCGCGAATCTGATAAATGGTTGGCGTGCCGGTCGTGGGGGGAGTCAAGGTGGCGGTGCTGTTGTTGACGCCGCTCAGCTTGTTCGCAAGCGCGGCGCAATACCAGGTGCCGGCCACGGGGGCATTGGGAAAGCTCGAGAAGACCTCCGCCGCGCCCGCGCTGCCGAGCACGGCCGTCGTTGCGGTGCAGGTCAGCGCCTCCCAGGTGGCATACACGTTGATGGGGACGGTGCTGGTGACGGTATTACCCCACACGGCGGCGGCCCGCTGGTAGGCGATGAGGCGCTGCTGGCCGACCGTGGTGCCGGTGTTGCCGCCCACTGGGGTCGCCGCGGTGGTGTCGTTGAAGCCCACGCCAGCGGCGTCGCCGTTGATGACGTTGACGGTGGCCGCGGCCGGCAAGAAGGCCGGCGAGGCGAGGAGGCCGAGGGCGGCCAGGGTGGGGAACTTATTTTTCATCGAGGACCTCCTTCTTCGTCAGGCCGCCGTTTTGCGCCGCATCGAGGGCGGTTTCGACCTTGTCGCTGGGCATGCAGCCGCGCCGCACCTTGTTGTCTGACCCTTTGACCGCGACGCTGGCCATCTCAAACGACGAATCCAGCGTCATCGCAATCGCGCCGTTGGGAAGACGGCGGACTTCGGGAACAGAAGCTTCCTTGATCTTAGCGCCTCCCTTGCCTCCGGCGGGCGCAGGCTGGAGGGCGGCTGCCTCTTCCGCAGTCGGGGCGCGCAGGGCACCGGTTTCTGCATCCCGGACGGCAACCAAGCCGGCGGAGGAAGGGTTGGCGGAGGTCGGTGCGGGGGTGCTGGGCGCTTTGCTGCCGCCTTGCGCCACGGCCACCGCGAAGAGCGCGGAAAGCGCCGCGGTGGACCCGAGCGCGCCAAGCAGCGCCTTGCGGGATAGGGATGTTTTCATGAGGGAACTTCTTTGGGGTCAGGATGACGTGCGGCACGGCGGCGGTCTGCGCTAGCGAAACCGTCAGGCGCGGGGCGCTCGGTCGAACGGCCGAAGCGTGGCAAGGGCTTCCGGCCTGTCGAGCGAAAAGATTCGGCCGCGGGCGAAATCTTGCACCCCGGCCGCGGGGTTCCCGCCGGGCCGGCTCAGGCCAAGCTGATGCGCCGCCGCTGCCGCCCCTCGAAGCGCAGCGTGCGCGTGAAACCGGCGGCGCGCGCCGCCGCTGCCGCCTGGTCGAAGGCATGGCCGATCTCGGCCGGCGCGTGCGCGTCGGAATTGATCGTGATCTCCAGTCCGGCCTCGTGCGCGTGCCGGAGAAACTCATCAGCCGGATACAGCTCGCCCGCTGGCTTGCGCAGGCCGGCGGTGGAGATCTCGAAGCCCGTGCTCGTGCGGGCCATCGCGGCGATCGCCGGCTCGTAGAAACGTTGCAGGTCGCCCGCCGGGCGGTGGCCAAACTTCTTCGGCAGATCGGGGTGCGCGAGGAAGTCAAAAAGCCCGCTCGCTGCCATGGCCGTGAACGCTGCCCAGTAACGCGCCCAGATGTCTTCCGTTGCATCCGGCCCGGCCGTGAATCGGCCGATCCAGCGCGGGTTGTCCACGTCCCAGCCCGGCGCGAGGTAATGGACGCTGCCGATCAGGTAGTCCCACGGCGCCGCGACGGCGAGCTGCTCGATCCACTTCTCGTGGCCGGCGATGAAGTCGCACTCCAGCCCGAGGCGCACGGGGAAGGGTGTCGCTGCCTCGCGCGCCGCCACGATCATGTCCACGTAGCGCGGCAATTCCGCGCGCAGCATCCGCCAGTCGTCGAAGGGCTCCGGGCCATCCATCGGGCAATGGTCGGAGAAGCCGATCTCATCAAGCCCCGCCGCGCGTGCCGCGGCGACGTATTCAGCCGGCTCCCCCTCGGCGTGGCGGCAAAGCGGCGTGTGGACGTGGTAATCGGCGAACATGATGGGCCGGGACGAGAGCACCAAACGCGGAGGTTTCAGTTGCGTGACGAGGATTCGCGGGCATGGTTCCCCCTCCGCCACGGCCCCTTCGACTAGTGGTTAGGTCACAGCCCTCTCAAGGCTGTTGCACGGGTTCGAATCCCGTAGGGGCTGCCACTTTATCTCCCGCCGGTCGCGGGTCATTGGCTCACCGCCGCGAGCACTGCCTCCGGCATGCCCTGCACGGCTTGCTCCTCGCGGGTGGCCAGCGTCTTGACCTTCACCTCAGGCCATTCCCCGCCGATCACCACGGCGAACCTTGCGCCCAACTGCTCGGCGGCCCCGAACTGCTTGCCCACCTTCATCGGCCCCAGCGGATATTCCACGCTCGCGCCGGCCGCGCGCAGGGCGGCGAACAGGCGCACGCCGTCGGCCCGCCGGGTCTCGTCGGCAATCACGCCATACACGCGCGGCGCCAAGTCTTCCCGCGCCGCCGCCGCGAGGCGCGCGGAAGCCACCGGCGACGCGCGCAGCAGGTCAGCAAAGGTCACGTCGCCGATCGCAAAGCCCACTGCGGGCAGGTTGGCGGCGCCGTCGGTCAGCGTGGCAACGAGGCCGTCATAGCGCCCGCCGCCGGCCACCGCGCGCCCGGTGGGACCGAAGATCTCGAACACCATGCCAGTGTAGTAAGCGAGGCCGCGCACAATGGTCGGGTCCAGCCGCACCACGTCGCCCAATCCCCGGGCGCCCAATTCCTCGCGCAGCGCGCCCAACGAGGGGAGCGCCGCAGCCGGGTCAGCGGCGAGGAAGGCACGCACGTCGCTGCCATCCAGGCCGAGCGCGGCGAGCTTTGCGTCGGTTTCGACGGCGGGGGCGCGCTCGACCTTGTCCACGACGGCCAGGAATTCGTCCGTTCGCGCCACGTCCACGCCGCGCGCGGCGAGGAAGGCCGGCCACAGGCTCCGATCAGAAATACGGATGGTGAAGTCGCCCGCGCCCAGCCCGAAAGCGCGCGGCAGCGCCGCGGCCAGCGCGATGACCTCCGCGTCCGCGATCGGCCCGGCGGCCTCGCCGAAAAGGTCGCAGTTGAGCTGGGTGAACTCGCGCCGACGCCCTTTTTGCGGGCGCTCGTAACGAAAGAACGGCGCGATCGAGAACCACTTCAAGGGCTTGCGCATCTGCGCCTGCCGCGCGGCCACCATGCGCGCCAGCGTGGGCGTCATTTCCGGACGCAGGGCGACCTCCTCGCCACCTTGGTCGGTGAAGGCGAAAAGCTGGCCTACGAGCTCACCGCCGCTTTTCTTGCGATACAGCGCGGCCGGCTCCAGCACCGGGCCGTCGTATTCGACAAACGCGTGCGCGCGGCAGACGCGCCGCCACGTCTCGAAAACGCGCCGCCGCGCGGCGAACTCGGCCGGGTGCCATTCCTGGAAGCCGGTGAGGAGTTGGGTGTTCATGCCAGGCGAAAAGGGCGGTCAATCTGGGCCACCCGCCACGGCCCGCAAGCGCCGTTCCGCCGCGGGCCGCGCGCGACCCTTCATGCAATCTCCACTTGCCGACGGGCCAATTTGCACCAGCATGGGCGCGCCAAAATGAAACCCTCCCTCCGCTCATTTTTCGCCGCTCTCACCGTGGGTCTCGCGCTCGGTCTCGGCGCCTGCGCCACCGACTCCTCGACTCCGGCTGGCACCGCTGCCGCAACGACGCGCGCCCCGGACACCTATCGTCCCGTCGGCTCCAACATCCCGGTTGCCACGCCGGCCGCCACGATGTCGGACTCCGACCGCCAGCGCATGAATGATCGCATGACGAGCGGCACCGGCCCCTCTGGCGGCCGAGGCTAAGTTTGGACAACTGGGACTCGCGAATCCTTCCATTTTCGTTTCGTGAGTCGCCCTTCCCTTGCGGCGTGGCGCGCCATCGGCCGCGGTCTTCCCGCCCTTGGCGGGCTGCCAAACTGGTCGCCTGCTCGGCAGACTTCAACCAAGCCATCTCCTGCTGCTCCTGCGGCGCCTGGTCCAAGCTGCCGCCCGCTAGAGCGTTTTCGATTCGAGTGGGCGCGCCTCGCGGGCGGCGGCTTGCGGCTGGCCCGCGGCGTTTTGGAGGGCGGTGGCAAGCGTC
>CALMOL010000236.1 GCA_937871685.1 uncultured Verrucomicrobiota bacterium | reverse complement strand
GCGGGTCGGCCGGACCCTCGGGTAACGTGTCGCCCCGCTCGGCGGCGAGGGCGCCGATGGCACCAGCTCCGCCGCCACGGCCGCCGGTGTATTCCGCCGCGGCCTCGGCGGCGCCGGTCACCGTGGTGCTGCCGCCGCTGCCGCCGCCGGGCCCGGATCCGTCGCAGTCGGCGGCATTCTACACGCCGCCGCCACGGCGCCGGGATCGGACGACGCTCGTGTGGGTGCTGTCCGGGATCGCCGCCGGTTTGGGCGGAGCGCTGTTGATTTACGCGTGGGCGGCGGAGCCCGCTCCCGCGCCGAAGGCCACGCCGCGCGCCGCGGCCAAGCCTGCACCGGCGCCGACGCGCCGGCCGTGAGCGACGCCCGGACTTTCGCGGCGCATCGGCTGGCGGGGCAGAGGGTTTCGGTGGGTTGACCCGCTTGCAGCTTGAAGTGGAGGGGCGGTGCTCGTTATCCTTGCGCCTCTTTGGAAAAGCCCATTGTCCTCATTGACGACGAGCGCACGATCCAGGCGACCGTGACGGCTGTGCTCCAGCGGCACGGATTTGCCGTGAGCGCGTGCGGCTCGGCCTCGCAGGGGCGTCGTCGCTGCGCAGAGTTGCCGCGGCCGGAGCTGGTGCTGTTGGACTTGGGCCTGCCGGACGCCGATGGGCTCGACGTGCTGCGCGAGTTGCGCGCCTCGCAGCCGGACATTCCGGTGATCATCCTCACGGGCAACGATTCGCTCGCCAACGCGATCGAGTCGATCAAGCTCGGCGCGTATCACTTTCTGCCGAAGCCCTACGCGGCGGAGGAGCTTGTCAGCCTTTGCCGGCGCGCCGTGGAGCAGAACGACCTCACGCGCCAAACCGCCATGCTGCGCCAGGCGAACGCGGCGCTGGAGAAGAAGCGCGCCGTTCTCGAGAAGAAGCTTCGCGAGGCCGAGGAGCAGCTCGCGCCCGTGGTGGTGAGCCGTCGCATGAAGGAGATGCGCGACCTCGTCGTCCGCGTGGCGCCCAGCTCGGCAAACGTGCTGCTCACCGGCGAGAGCGGCGTGGGCAAGGAAGTCTTCGCCGACGAAATTCACCGCCGTTCGCCGCGCGCGGGCGGGCCAATCGTGCGGCTGAATTGCGCGGCCTTCCCGGCGAACATGATCGAGGGCGAGCTTTTCGGCTACGCGAAGGGCGCCTTCACCGGCGCAGTGTCCGCCTTCCCCGGCCTGATTTCGGCGGCCGAGGGCGGCACGCTCTTCCTCGACGAGGTGACGGAGATGCCGCTGGAGCTGCAGACGCGGTTCCTGCGCGTGCTTCAGGAGCGGGAATACCGGCCGCTGGGCACCACGAAGCCGCTGCCGGCCAACTTCCGGCTCATCGCCGCGTGCAACCGCCCGCCGCAGCAAGCGGTGCGCGAGGGCCGGCTGCGCCCAGACTTGTATTTCCGGTTGAACACCTTCGAGATCGAAATCCCGCCGCTTCGCGAACGGCGCGAGGACATCCCGAAGTTGGCGGACACCTTCCTGCGTCGTTTTGCCGCTGAGATGGCCCGCCCGGTGCCGCACATGGATGCGGAAGCCCTCGAACTGCTCCGCGCCTGGCCCTGGCCCGGCAACGTGCGCGAGCTACAAAACGCGATCGAGCACGCGCTGGTCCTTTGCGATGGGCCGGTGCTCGATGCGGCGTGCTTGCCGCGCGAGATCCGGCTCGGGGTGCCGCGGGTATCGTCGTCGGCGGCCCATGAGTCCCATGGGACATCTGCGTCGCATACGGCCCGAGAGGCTTCCCCACCGAACGGCGGCAGCCTGGAGGATGTCGAGCGCCAAGCGGTGCTAGAGGCCCTTCGCGACGCCCACGGCAACAAGAAGCGCGCGGCCGAGCGCCTGGGCATCCAGCGAGCCACACTCTACGCGAAGATCCGTCGCTATGGGATCACGGCGTGATCGGGCGTGATGGCGGGGGGCGCAGCGTAGCCCAGCCTGAAACACCACGGGTTCTCGCTTCACGAATATACGGGCAGGCCTCGCAGAGAAGGCGCGCTCCCAGGAGCGACCTGCCCCAGCGTGCTGACCGCGCTTGCTGGCGAGGCCTTGATTCACACCAAGCGTTCAAGCGGACGGCTTCTCCCGTTTCACCCACTCGGCATATGGAATGCGGGGGATCTGGATCATGTCGCGAGTTTTTGTGTAGGTGCCCAAGCCGTTCATCCGGCCGATGGCGTGGAGTTGGTCGGCGCGGATGTATGGGCCGGCGGGATCGACAAGGTCCTCGCGCACCTGGAATGCAAGCACCTCGCCGATGAGGACATGGTTGCGGCCGATCTCCAGCGTCGTCACCTCGCGGCATTCGAGCGCGGCGGCGGCTTCGGCGATCCGCGGGACTTTCACCGCGCTGGACGGCACGGTCGTCAGGCCCGCCGCAGGCAGCTCGGAGATGTCGGGCGGGAAGTCGGTCGCGCAGATGTTCATCGCCTCCGCAATCTCCTCGGTGACCACGTTCACCACGAACTCGCCGCCGGCGCGCACGTTGCGGATAGAATCCTTGGGAGCACCGGTGTCCGGGCGGTTGCCGATGCCGAGGGCCACGATGGCGGGGTCGGTGCCCACGTAGTTATAGGCGGAGAAGGGCGCGGCGTTCAGGCGGCCGTCGCGGTCCATGCTCGTGACCAGGGCGATGGGCCGGGGGACGCACAGGCCGATGAGCAGGTTGTAGGTCTGGCGCTGCTTGAGTTCGCTCAGGAGGAAGGTGCGGAAGGCGGCGTCGGGCATGGCGGGAGTGGAACGAAGCCGCGTGACCGCACACGTCACCCAAAATCGGCCGGCGCGGGTGCTGGTCCATCCATTGGTGACAAGAAATCCGCGCCTTTTTCCTCGCCGCGCGGGCCAAGGCCGCCGTGGATTGCGCTGTTCCCCGTGCCACTGCCCCCTCCCATGAAAATCATCGTCCCGATCCTGCTCGCCGCGCTCTCGCTCTCCTTCACGGCTCCTCCCACGGCCGCCGAGGAAAACAAGCTCACCCTCACCGAGCGCCGCGCGCTCAAGGAATACCAGGACAGCCGCTGGCCCGCGCAGCTCAAGGCCATCCAGGATGCCGCCGGCTTCGAGGTGCCGGTGGAGGTCAACTGGGACTCGATCGCGCTCCTCGGCCTAGCCTCCCAGTTCAACTCGCCGGACTTTTGGGAGAACACGATCTTCGGCCCGCTCGCCGCGGCGCTGAAGGAGGTGACGAAAGACGCCATGGGCAAGGACGCCATCAAGGGCGGACTCAAGAAGATCACGATCGCGCTCGATCCCAAGACCGCCCCGGCCTCGAACTACGCCAACGGCGTCAAGTTTTCCGGCGGCACGCTCTCGATCAATTTCACGCCCGGCTCCAACACCGACGGCCCGACCGGCTCGAACTACCGTGAGCGCACCAAGGCCATCCGCGCCGCGCTGGAGAAGGGGCTCTGAGTGCACGCGGGCGGCCTGACGTTGTAGAGGCGGCTCTGTCCGCGAATGCGGATTGTGCCGCCTCAAGCTAGTTCTTGGGTGTTCGCCGAAAGCGGTGTTCACGGTGCGGCGGCCACCCGGAGAGGAATTTTGAGGCGGCACGTCCGCTGCGCGGACAGAGCCGCCTCTACAATTCTGCGCGGCCCGTCCGAAACCCGGGCGGGCCGCGTTTTCTTTTCGCGCGCCCCGCGCTCCCTTTTCGCTGCCCATGATTCCTGCCCTCAACCTCGAAAGCCGCGTCGCCGGCGTGCTCGTGCCCGTGTTTGCCCTCCGCGCCGAGGACGACCTCGGCTGCGGCGACGTGCGCGGCCTGCACGAGTTCATCGACTGGGCCGCCGAGGCCGGCTTCCGCGTGGTGCAGATCCTCCCGGTCAACGAGACCGGCGGCGACCATTCCCCCTACAATGCCATCTCCTCGATGGCGCTGGAGATCACCACGGTCCACTTCGCGCCCGACTGGCTGCCGGACCTGCCGCGGGAGACCTTCGAGTCGGCGCGCACGGAGGCGCAGATGTTCAACCTCAACGAGGGATCGGTGAAGTATTCGCCGGTCAAGGCGCTGCGCTGGCGGCTCATGCGCGCGGCGTTCGACCGCTTCGACAAGGAGCATCTCAAGGCCGAGCCGCCGACCGAGCGCGCGGCGTGGTTCCAGGCGTTCCGCACGGAACACGCCTCGTGGCTGGATTCTTACACGTTCTTCCGCGCGCTGGTGGCGCGGCACGGCGGCAGCGAGGCCTTCGAGATGTGGCCGTCGGAAATCTCGTCGAGCGAGCGCATGCTGCCGTGGATGGCGTCGCTGTCCGAGGAAGAGCGGACGACCTTCGAGCGGGAGCGCCTCTTCTACGTTTACGCGCAGTGGATCGCGTGGGGCCAGTGGCGCGAGCTGAAGAAGCACGCCGAGCACCGGGGCATCGCGCTCATGGGCGACATTCCCATCGGCATCTCGTATTACAGCGCGGGGCATTTCGCGCGGCCGCGGCTGTTTGAGTCGGGCTGGTCGGGCGGCGCGCCGCCGGAGCCGGCCTTCCAGTCGGACCTCTTCGTGCAGCGCTGGGGGCAGAACTGGGGCGTGCCGGTCTATAATTGGGACCAGATGGCGCGCGATGGCTTCGCGTGGTGGCGGCAGCGCGTGCGCGGGGTGCGCGATCTCTTCCACATCTTCCGCATCGACCACATCCTTGGCTTCTATCGCATCTACGCGTTCCCGTGGCGGCCGGCCCAGAACGCGTCCTTCGCGGCGCTCTCGCCCGCGGAGGCGGCCGAGAAGACCGGCGGCCTGCTGCCCGGCTTCCGCCCGCGCCCGGACGACACGCCGGAGAACCGCGAGCACAACCGCGTCCAGGGCGACCTGATCCTCCGCGCGCTCAAGGAAGCGGCCAATCCGGCGATCCTCGTGGGCGAGGACCTCGGCGTCGTGCCCGACTACGTGCGGCCGAACCTCACGTCGCTCGGCATCGCCGGCTTCAAGGTGCCGCACTGGGAAAGCCCGTATCCGGGCGGCCCGCTCATGCCCGGCGCGGAGTATCCGCGCCTCTCGGTGACGACTTGGGCGACGCACGACCACGACCCGCTGCGCGCCATGTGGGAGCGCTGGGAGATCGCCGCGCGCGCCGTGAATGCCGGCGACGAGTCGGCCCGACCCGTGGCGGAGGAAGGCGGGCGGGAATCGTGGCGCATCACCGAGTGGGCCGGCGTGCCCGAGCCGGAGCGCCACGCGGGCTGGAGCGATTCGCTGCACGAGAAGCTGATCGAGGGCTTGCTCGCCACGAACTCGTGGCTCGCCGTGCTGATGATCACCGACCTGCTTGGAACCTCCGAGCGTTTCAACCTGCCGGGCGTGGCCTCGTCGGACAACTGGAGCACCCGTCTCGCCCACACCGCGCAGGGGATGCGCGAGGATCCCGCGATCGCGGCGAAGATCGGCCGCGTGCGCGAGCTAATCCACCGCACCGGCCGGGCGGGGTGACCGTCACTCGCGGGCGAATGACTCGACCAAGCCGTTGAACTCGCCGGCCAGCCTCGCCGCGCTTCCGCGCAGCAGCCCGGCCGCGCGGGCAATGGAATCCTCGGCGCTCGCGGCCAGCGCGCGCAACTCGATCACCGCGTCGAAGTGACCTTCCAGCGCCTCGCGCGCCTCGGGAGCCACGCGGCCGGCGAAGGCGAAGACGAACCGATCGTGCTGCCGGGCGAGCCCCGCCACGCCGATCGGGACTTTTCCCTCGAGGGATTGCCCATCGAGGCTGCCCTCGCCGGTGAGGATCACATCCGCGCGCTCCACCGCCGCGTCCAGGCCGAGCACGTCCGCGACGAGCCGGAAGCCCGGCTTCAGCTCGGCGCCGGCGAACGAGAGCAGCCCGAAGCCGAGCCCGCCGGCCGCGCCCGCGCCGGCCAGCTCACGGTAATCCTGACCGGTGGCAGCGGCGGTCACGTCGGCGAGATGGGCGAGGCCGGCCTCCAGCCACGCGGCCTCTTCCGGCCCGCGCAGATTCTTTTGAGGACCATAGATCTGCGTGGCCCCGCGCTCGCCGAGCAGCGGGTTTGCCACGTCGCAGGCGACGAGAATCTCGGCTTCGAGCGTCGCCGCCGGCCGCACGATGCGCTGGAGCTTTGAGAGCTGCGCCGGCGCGGTGATCTCCGCGCCACCCGCGTCCAGGAAGCGCCAGCCCAGCGCCACGGCGAGGCCGAGGCCGCCGTCGTTCGTCGCGCTGCCGCCGATGCCGAGGATCACCCGGCGCGCGCCGCTCGTTTCCACGGCGTGCCGCAGCATCTCGCCGACGCCGATGGTTTCCGCGCGCAGCAGGTCGCGCTCGGTTGGCAGGACGCGCCAAAGGCCGTTGGCCTCGGCCGTCTCGATCACGGCGAGGGGGCCACCGGCCTCGTCGGCGAGAACGTAGCGCGCGGTGATCGGGCGGCCGAGGCAGTCGTGCGCGGGGCACTCGACCCAGCGTCCGCCGAGCGCGTCGCAGAGCGCCTGCGCGGTGCCCTCGCCGCCGTCGGCCGCTGGAATCGTCTCGATCTCCGGCGGCTCGCCGGTCCAGCCCTCGCGCCAGCCGGCGGCCAGGGCCGCGGCGGCCTCGGCGGCGGTGAGGGAACCCTTGAACTTGTCGGGGGCGATGAGGACACGCATGTGCGCGGAGCGAAGCTCAGAATCGCCTCAGACGCCAAGCTGATCCGCGAGGTCGCCCATGTCCTTGGCGATCACGTCCCAGTCGGAATCCGCCTTGAAGTCCAGCTTCTGCCGCGGCCCATACTCGGTCGGCCGTGCGATGAACGCGGTGCGGAGGCCGAGCTTCCGCGCGGCGCCGAGGTCGTAATTATGCGCCGCCGTGAGCATCAGTTCCTCCGGCTTGATGTCGAGCAGCCCGCAGACGCCGAGGTAGGTCTCCGGGTCCGGCTTGTAGTGCTTCCACAGGTCGGAGCCAAAGATCACGTCCCACGGGATCTGCGAATGCCGCGCGAGGTTCGTCAGCAGCGCCACGTTTCCGTTGGAGAGCGGACCAAGGATGTAGCGCTTGCGGAGGCGCTGCATGCCGGCGACCGCGTCAGGCCACGGCCGCAGGCGATGCCAGCCGCGCCGGAGGTAGTCAAGGTCCGCCTCCGTGAGGCCGACGATGTTTTGCGCCGTGACCAGCTTCTCCAGGCTCTGGCGGTGGAGTTGGTCGAGCGTCGTCCACGGCGTCTCGCCCTTGCGCACGCGATCCATGCCGGGGCTGTAGGCGGCGCGCCAGTCATCGACCAACGTTTCCCAATTTGCCGTGATCCCACGGCGCTTGCCCCACTCGGTGAAGTCCGCGATGAGACTGCTGCGCCAGTCCACCACGGTGCCGAAGGTGTCGAAGACAATCGCCTTCACGCCGGCCAGCGCCGGCTTGCCCGGGGCTGGCTTGGCGGGAGCGGCGGCGTCCTGGGCCGCGGCAAGCGAAGGAAGCGCGCCGACCGCGAAGGCGGCCGACAAGGTGCGCACGAATTGGCGGCGTTGCATGGACGTGGCGGCGGGGGGTTCGCGGCTACAGCGCGTCGCACACGGCCTTGGTCACGTCGGCCGTGCGGGCCTTACCGCCGAGGTCAGGCGTGAGCACGCCGGCAGCCGTCACCTTCTCGATGGCGGCCATCAGGCGCTTGGCGGCCTCGGCCTCGCCGAGGTGCTCGAGCATCATCGCGGAGGTCCAGAACGTGCCGATGGGGTTGGCGATGCCCTTGCCGGTGATGTCGAAGGCGGAGCCATGGATGGGCTCGAACATCGAGGGGAACTTTCGCGGCGGGTTCAAATTCGCCGTGGGTGCGATGCCCAGCGAGCCGGCCAGCGCGGCGGCGAGGTCGGAAAGGATGTCGGCGTGGAGGTTCGTGGCCACCACGGTGTCGAGCGAGCCGGGATTGTTGACCATGCGGGCGGTCATGGCGTCCACGAGCATCTTGTCCTGCGTCACGTCGGGGAAGTCCTTCGCGACCAGGGCGGCCACATCATCCCACAGCACCATGCCGTGACGCTGGGCGTTGCTCTTGGTGACGACGGTCAGGAGCTTGCGCGGCCGCGAGCGCGCCAGCTCGAAGGCGAAGCGGATGATGCGCTCGCAGCCGGCGCGCGTGTAGATGGCCGTCTCGGTGCCCACTTCCTCGGGCAACCCACGGTGCGCGCGGCCGCCGTGGCCGGCGTATTCGCCCTCGGTGTTCTCGCGGACGATGACCATGTCGAGGTCGCCGGCGCCGCGGCCGGCCAGCGGCGACTTGATGCCGGGCAGCAGGCGCGTGGGGCGCACGTTCGCGTAGTGGTCGAAGTTCTGGCAGATGCGCAGGCGCAGGCCCCAGAGCGTGATGTCGTCGGCGATGTCGGGCGCGCCCACGGCGCCGAAGAGGATGGCGTCGAAACGCTTGAGCGTCTCGAGGCCGTCGGCCGGCATCATGATGCCGTGCTGGCGGTAGTAGTCGCTGCCCCAGGGGAGGGTCTCGACGTTGAGCTGGAAGGAACCAGTCTTCTTTTGGAGGGCTTCGAGCACCTCGAGGGCGGCGGGGACGACTTCGAGACCGATGCCGTCGGCGGGGACGGCGGCGATGGAGTAGGTTTTCATGCGAGGGTTGGAGGGATGGGATGGAAGGGAAGCGGTTTCAGGACAGGGCTTTCGCGGGTGCGAGCGAAACGGTTGGCGCGCTTTCGATCGCGCCGTCGAGCACGCGGTTGGCCTGCGCGACGTCGATCTCGCCTTCCCAGCGCGCCACGATGAGCGCCGCCACGCCGTTGCCGATCATGTTGATCAGCGAGCGCGCCTCGCTCATGAAGCGATCCACGCCGAGCAGCAGCGTGAGGGCGGCCAGCGGCACCGAGGGCACCGCCGCGAGGGTGGCGGCGAGCGCGACGAACCCGCCGCCGGGCACGCCGGCCGCGCCCTTGGAGGTGAGGAGCATGACGCCGAGGATCGTCAGTTCCTGGCCCCAGGTGAGCGTTGTGTTCGTGGCCTGGGCGAGGAACACGAAGGCCATCGTGAGATAGACGCACGCGCCGTCGAGGTTGAACGAGTAGCCGGTTGGGACGACGAACGACACCACCGCGCGGGGCATGCCAAGACGCTCGAGCTTCGCCATGAGCAGCGGCAGCGCCGGCTCCTGGGTCGAGCAGCCGAGCGTGAGCAGGAGCTCCTCCTTGATGTAGCGCAGGAACTTCCACATCGAGAACCCGTGCGCCCGGAGCACGCCGCCGAGCACCCCGAAGATGAACAGCAGGCCCGTCGCATAGAAGCACGCCACGAGCGACGCGAGCTTGGCGATCGAGCCAAAGCCGTATTTGCCCACCGTGAACGCCATCGCGGCGAAGGCGGCGAGCGGCGCAAAATACATCAGGTAGCCCACCACCTTGAAGAGCACGCCGGTGACTTCTTCCATCAGGTCACGCACCCGGGCGGCCTTCTCGCCGAGCGCGCCGAGCGCCAGGCCCGCGAGCACCGACAGGAAGAGCACCTGCATGAGGTCGCCGTTCACGAAGGGCTCGCCCACGCCGCCGGGGATGAGATGGAGGAAGTAATCCGTGATCGACATCTCCTGCGCGACCTTGGCGTAGCCGGACACCGCCTTCACGTCGAGCGTGGCGGGATCGACGTTCAAGCCCGCGCCGGGCTTGACGAGGTGGACGACGAACAGGCCGATGAGCAGCGCGAGCGTGGTGCCGATCTCAAACCAGAGGATCGACTTCCACCCGAGCCGGCCGACGCGCCGGATGTCGCCGAGCGAGCCGAGGCCGACGGTCATCGTCACGAAGATGATGGGCGGCAGCATCATCTTGAGCACTTTGATGAAGGCGTCCGAGAGGGGCTTCACCGCCACGGCCGGGCCGGGGAAGAATTGCCCAAAGAGCGCGCCGAGCACGATGGCTACAAGCACGATGAAATAGCGCCAGCGATAAACCGGCGGGCGCTTCGCGGGCGCGCCCGAGGACGCGGAGAGGTCAAGCTTCATGGGGGAACCGGCGGGGGCTGCCGGATGGGCGCGGGGGAGCGC
>CALMOL010000235.1 GCA_937871685.1 uncultured Verrucomicrobiota bacterium | reverse complement strand
GGCCTCGATCACCCACTCGGGCCGGTTGGCGCGCTGGTCGGTCTCGGCGAGGCCGGCGCGCGCGCGCTTGGCGTCTTCCGCGGCGAGCGGCGGGCGGGCGGCGAGCGCGGAGCGGTAAGAAGCGGCGGCGGCGGGAAAGTCTCCGGCGTTCTCGGCGGCTAGACCGCGAGCAAGCGCAGCCCCGGCGGCGTCAATCCCCTTTGCGCCAGCCAGCAGCGCTTCCACGGCGGCGGACGACGCACCAGCCGCGTAGGTGCGCAGCGCCTCGCGGTCGTCGGGCTGCGCGAGCAGGAGGCGGCGGGAAATCTCGATGGTCGAGGCCTTGTCCTCCGCCTCGGTCGCGCGGCGCAGTTGGGCGCGGAGGGCATCGGGCGACTCCGCGGCGAGGGCGCTGGAGCAAAGGGCAGCCGCGAGGAGAGGCGGGAGGGCGCGCATGGCGGGAAGATTGAAGACGACATCCCCGCGCCGCAAGGGCGCGCAAGGAATCGCGCCCATCTATGCGTGGGCTGGCGACGGGCCGGATCATTCTCCCGTGTCATCCGAAGCTGGCTCCCGCGCAGCGAGCTATTTCTTTCGCCCGAGTTGCACCGTGATGAGTCGGCCGCGGTGATCGAGCACCACGTTGCCGTCGCCAATGCGTCGCAGGACGACGACTTCCCCGCCGACGGCGGGCACCGGAACGCGCGCGTTCAGGTCGTAGATCTTGCCGTTGATGATGGCCTCGCTGCCCATCGTGCCGCTCAGAGTGAACATTTCCGCCTTTACCTCGGGCACCACCTCCTTCGCCACGGGCGCGACGGCACGGACGTAGCCGATGGGCAAGAAGGGATTGCGGCCCGGTCCCCCGTCGGTCTGGAAGGAGGAGCGGTTGGTAAACTTGATGTCTCGCGCGCCGCTCGGCTGGGACGCTCCGGACGGCGCAGGGGCTTGCGCTTGAGCGAAGGCCGGGCCAGCCAGCGCGAGGAGGAAGACAACGTTGAATCGCTTCATGACAGGTGGGGAGGGCACGACCTTACCTCTTCAAGAGCGTGAGGACGTCGAGGGTGACCTGCTGCTGCTCGGGGTTCTCGGCGCGGGTGGAAATGCGCAGCGAGGTGATCTCCAAGTTCGGCTCTTCGTTTTCCAAGCCGGCAAGGGCGATCCCGAGGGGCACAAACTCGGTCGTAGGCAGATCCACGCCCCAGGCGACATTGGAAAAGGTCTTGTCCAGCTCGGCGTCGCCGGTGCGATCGGTGCCGAGGGGCCGCACGACGCACTCGCGCATGCCCTGGCGGGCAAAGAACGCCTTGATACGCGGCGGGAACCACGCGATGGGCGCGCCGTCAGGAATGAAGGCATTGACCTGCGTGACGAGGTCACCCGCCTCGGCCGCACGGGTTTTCAGGGCGCCGAACTCGCGCAGGCGGGCGTCCGCGCCCTTGATGTCCGCCTCGATCTTGACGGATTGCGCTTCGGCGGCCACGGCGCTCGCCTGAAGCGGGTTGAGCAGGAACTCGAAGTAGCAGTAGATGAGGATCGCCAGCATGATCACGCTGAGGATAATCTTCTGCCACTGGTCCTTGGTGAGTTTGATGGGCGGGAGGGAAGCAACCACGGTGGGTGGAAAAAGGGCGGCGGAGATCAGCGCGGACGACGCGCTACCGGGGTCGGCGCAGGCGTGGGCACGGGCGAGAAGGGCTTGCGCAGCCTCACATCGATAGCGAAGCGCACGGTGACGAGGTCCATCCCATCGAGCTTCACGCGCGAGCCAGACTCGTCGAGGCCACCGGCCTGCCGAAACTCGGCCGCAACGCCCTGATATTTCTTCTCGAAAGCGGCGATCAGCGTCTTGCGGAAGCGCTCCGCGGCCGCGCGTGGCTCCTCGGTGGCAGAGAGCCCCGCGCACAAGCCTTCCAGCGTGAAGGATGCGGTATCCGACCGGCGCGGAGCGCTGCCAGACAGCGTCTGCACTTGCACCTCGCGCGGCACGGTGTGGTAGAGGATATCGAGCACCGGCCCCCAGTGGAAGCGCGCATCGATGCGGGCATTGAGCGCGGCCGAGGCGGCGGTGATCTTCTTCAGATCTTCCTCGGCGGCCGTTACCACCGCAAGGTCGCGCTGCTTTTTCTGCCACTGCGCGACAAGGTCGTCGCGCCGCGAAAAAGTTCCCGAAGTGCTGGCAAGCGTCCAGAAATACCAGCCGACAAACAGGGCGGCGATGCCCACGAGGCCATAGATGCCAAGCTTGAGCGGGTCGCGCTGGCGCTGGCGCTCGGCCTTGAAC
>CALMOL010000234.1 GCA_937871685.1 uncultured Verrucomicrobiota bacterium | reverse complement strand
GGGGCCAGCGCGACGCTGCGCTCCGAGGCGGACCTGGGCGAGGGAACGGTGCTCGTGTCCTCTGCGGCGGCCGAGGAGCGCCGCGCGGGCGAGCGACGCTTGCTCCAGGCCGCCGCGGATCCCGCCACCGAGGAGCGCGCGCTGGCTGCCCTGCTCGGGGCCGCGACGCGGGACCGCGCGATCTCGCCGCTCCAACCCGCGCAGCGGATGCTCGCCCGCCCCGGCGCGCCGCTGGGCAGCCGGCTGCTCGCCGTCGGCCTGCTGGCGGGCGTCGCGCCGCTGGAGTCCGACGCCGCGTTGAGCGCCATCCAGGCCGAGTGCCGCGAGAAGCCGGCCGAGGCGACCGCGGTCGCACAATTCCTGATCGAGGCCGGCCGGCCCGGGGACGCGCTGGCTTGGCTGAAGGAAATCGCCCCGCCGGCGCAGCTTCGCCAGCTTCCGCTAGCCACGGCGGCGGCGGCGGCGCTGGGCCGCCTGGGGCGGTGGACGGAAATGGAAGGGCTGCTGCAGCCGGCGCGCTGGGGGCCGGAGGACGCGATGCGCCTGCTCCTGCTGGCCAAGGCGGGCGCGATGCGCACCGGCCGCCCGCCCGCCGGCCGGGTGCGCGAGGCGATCCGGGAGGCGCGCGACGAGCCGGAAGTCTTGTCGCGCCTGTTCTTGCAGGCGGACGCGTGGGGCATGGCGGAGGCTGCGCTGGAGATCGGTCGCGAGGTCCTCCGCTGCGCCCCGTCGAACGCGCGCGTCTCGGAGCGGATGTTTGCCCTGAGCACGCGCTCGGAAGACCCGGCCGTCCTGCCGCGCTACTACGAGGCGGTGCTCGCCGGCCGGCCGCAGGACGAGACGGCGCGCGCGAGCCTCGCCCTGCTCCGCCTCCTCGCGGGCAGCAACCTGCGCGCGTCCGCCCAGATCGCCCGCGAGGTCGCCGCGCGCGCGCCGGACCGGCCGCTTTCCCGCATGGTGCTGGCGATGGCGCTGGGCCGCGAGGGGCGCGCGGAGGAAAGCTTGGCCGAGCTGGACAAGATTCCCGCGGGGGCGCGCTCGCCCATGTCCGCCGGCGTCCGCGCGCTGCTGCTGGCCTGGGCCGGGCGTCTTCCCGAGGCGGAGACGGAGCGCGCCCCGCTGCTGGCGGCCGCGCCATCCACGCTTCCGCCGGTGCTGAGGGAGCTGCTGCGGGCGTGGCCTCCGGCCCAGCCGGACCCTTTGAAACCGCTTGACACGGACCAGGACTGAAACCAAGCCTGCCCGCAGCCAGGAGTCGGCTCGTCCCCGCGGCTCCGGCTCACGGATCATGAAAGCTCGAATCCTTCCCTTGGTCCTTGCCGGCTTGGGCGCGGCCTCTCCCGTCCTCGGACAATTGGACCCCGGCTTCGCCACGCCGGACGTGGCGGCCGTTTATGCCTCCGGCAGCGACCCCGGCTCCTACGCCTACAACACGGGCTGGAACGCGGCCACCACGGGCGCGCCCACCACCGGGCCGGCCTTCAATTCCTCGCCGGCCACCACCACCCCCTGGGCCTTCATGGGCCAGTCCGGCATTGCCGTGGCGGGCGCGGTCAACGGCTTCGGCGTGCCGGCCGCCTTCGGCGGCGCGGGCAACCAGGTGGCGTTCCTCCAGTTTTACACCGGCTCGCCCGTCGGCACGATCCCGACCGCGCCGAACTACGGCCAGTTTTCGCAGGGCCTCGGCGCGCTGGCGGCGGGCACCTACACGCTGACCTTCGACTACCTGAACCGCACCAGTTCCGGCGGCACGCTCTCCTTCAACGTCTCGATCCTCGACGCGGGCAACCAGCCCGTGCCCGGCGCCTCGTTCAACTACGTGGGCGGCTCGACGGTCACGACGGCCAACCAGTCCTTCAACTTGGCGAGCGCGGGCACCTACTCCGTCGTGTTCAGCGCCACCTCGGACGGCGGCAGCGGCGACAGCACCGCCTTCATCGACAACGTCAGCGCGGCCGTTCCCGAGCCGGGCACTTGGCTGGCCGGCGGGCTGGCGACCGCGGCGGCGGCGCTTTTCGTGCGCCGCCGGCTGGCGGGGACGCCGCGCACGGCTTGATGTCGTAGCGGCGGCTCTGCCACTTCAAGTTTCGGCCGCGGCACGCATCCTGCCCTGCGCAGGGGGCATCGTGCCTCGCCGAGTCCCCCTCCTTCTTCCGCTCCTCGCGGCGGGCGGCGCGCTGCTCCCGGCCGCCGAGCGGATCAACCACGAGGGCCGCCTGCTCGGCCCGGTGCCGCCGCCGGTCACCGCGCCGCTGCTTTTCAACACGCCGGAGGCCGATGCCGTCCTCTCGGCGCTCCAGATTCTCCCGCCCGACCACGCGTGGAACGAGCGCATCGACCAGCGGCCCGTCCTCGCCAACTCGGCCGCGATGCTCGCGCAGGTCTCCGCCGACCTTGGCGCCTCGCGCCAGACGCTGCGCGCCTTCTCCGAGATGAACTACGTGCTCGCGCCCGACGCGCAGCCGCTCCAGTCCATCCACTTTCTCGACTATCCCGACGAGTCCAACCTCAACGGCGGCACGCTGTCCTTCGGCCAGTGGCCCATCCCCGCGAACACGCCCATCGAGACTTGGCCGCTCGGCACCGGCTCGCTCACGCTCGCGCAGTGGCAGCAGATCGCGAACGACGACGGCAGCGACCGCCACTTCATCGTCGTGCAGCCCGGCGTGGGCAAGATCTGGGAAACGTGGCGCGCCAACCTCAACGGCACGCAGTGGGAGGCCGCGTGCGGCGCGCTCTTCCCGCTCAATTCCAACGCCCTGCGCCCCGACGGTTGGACCTCCGGCGACGCGGCCGGCCTTTCCATGTTTTCCGGCCTCGTGCGCTACGACGAGTGCGCCCGCGGCATGGTCGAGCACGCCCTGCGCCTCATCGTGAAGCGCTCGCGCCGCGCCTACCTCTACCCGGCCACGCACTACGCCTCCACGCTCACCGGCGCGAACTATCCCGCCATGGGTCAGCGCCTCCGCCTGCGCGCGAATTTCCCCATCCCCGCGGGCTGGTCGGTCCACGAAAAGGCCGTCGCCCTCGCGCTGAAGAAATACGGCGCCATCGTGGCCGACAACGGCGGCTTTCTTTCCGTCTCCGTCGCGCCGGACCCGCGCTTCCCGGCGAATGCCTTCGCCAATCTCGCCTCCATCGTCGTCTCCGACTTCGAGGTGATCCAGACCACCGGCGCCGCCGAGGGGCCGCGCTCGCCCGGCGCGCCCGCCATCTCCGCCGGCGCGGACCAAGTCGTGCAATGGCCGGGCGCCGTCGCCTCGCTCGCCGCCGCCCGCACCGCGGGAACGGCGCCGGTCACCTGGACTTGGCGCACCGGCGCCGGTCCGAGCGCGGCGACGTTCAGCAGCCCGGCCACCGCGCAGACGAGCGCCATGCTGCCCGCGCCCGGCGCCTACACCCTCGTGTGCGGCGCCGACGACGGCACGCACGCGGCCGCATGGTCCTCGCTCCGCGTGGAAGTGCGCGTCGTCGCCACGGTGGCGCGCACCCCGGCCGACACGCGCGTGCGCTTCCCCACCGCGGGCGGCCAGCGCTACCGCGTCGAGTGGCGCGATGACCCCGCCACCGGTGCGTGGGCCACGCTGGCCGACAGCGTTTCCGGCACCGGCTTCGAGGTCGAGATCCCCGATCCCACCGCCGGCCCCGCCGCGCGCCGCTTCTACCGCGTGCTCGCGCTGCCGTGAGCGCCGCCGTTGGCGCACGCGCCCATTCCGGCGCAGACTTCCCTCATGATTCCCCGCCTGCTCCTCTCCCTCGCGCTTGCCTTGGCGAGCCTCCTGGCCGTCCCCGCCGCGTCCGCGCAGGGCGGCACGCGCGCCGCCTACGACACGAACGCGAAGACGCTCGTGGGCGCGCGGTGGCAGCAGACGACCGACCGCTATTCCTACGACATGGAGGAGGGCACCGTGAAGGTCCAGTTCCTCATCAAGCCGGATGGCTCGCCGGCGAACGTGCGCGTGACCCCCGTGGGCACCAAGCCGCTGAAGAACACCGTGCGCCTTACCAAGGAGATGATCGAGAAGATGCGCTTCCCGGCCGTGCCGCCCGCCATCCTCAAGGGCACCAACGGCAAGGGCATCCCTTCCGAGATGGTGCTGACCGTGGCGGGCTGACCGCGCGCCGGCCTCACGCCGGCCACTCGGGCTTCACCACGAACCACAGGATCAGCCCGGCCGCGACCAGCAGCGGCAGGGTCAGCAGCACGGCGCGGAAAACGAAGCGCAGCCACTCGCCGAGGCGCGCGTCCGATCGCTCATCCTCGCCCGGCCACGCGGCGACGACCAGCGGGGCGGCCCACGCGCAGAGCGCGGCCGTCTCGGGCAGCTCGGCGTAGAGCGTGGTGTTCACGAGCAGGGAAAAGAACGCCACCGCCCCCATGCCGGCCAGCCCCGGCCCCACGGTGCGGCCGCGCGCGAGGAGGCCGGCCAGCGCCACCGCGCCGAGCAGGAGGCCGAGCGAGCCGGTGATTTGCGCGTAGAGCGCGCTGCCGGCCAAGAAGAAGATCGGCGAGCAAAACCCGGCCGCCGTGCCGGTGGCCGCGCCGAAGCGCGCCGCGCCCGGCCGCCGCGCGAGGCGCTCCCAGAGCGTCCATCCCGCCGCGAGCAGCAGCGTGAGCGCGACGAGCCAGATCGCGGCGGCGGCGGTGCTCGAGAGCGCGTGGGACGACGTGCAGGCTCAGGTCGCAAGGATCGTGGTCGCGCGCGAGGCGCTCGCGCAGGCGATCGGCGCGCTCGAGGGCTTCTCCGTGACGCC
>CALMOL010000233.1 GCA_937871685.1 uncultured Verrucomicrobiota bacterium | reverse complement strand
CGCCGAGCACGCGCGCGACGGGGAAAAAGCCCCCAAGCCCCATAGCCAGCCCCGCGTAGTCGCGCGCGTGCTCGGCGCGCACGGCGCGCGGCGCCCTCGCCGGGCCGGGGCGAAGGCGGCGCCACGCCAAAGGAAGGGCCAGCGCCGCCGCCGCCGCCATCAGCGGCGGCGCCTGCACCCGCGCGCAAAAGCCTGCTCCGCGCCAATGGAGAAAGCGCATCTCGGGCGCCATGATGGAAGCGTAGCTCGCGCGGAGGTAGGAAGGCCAGAGCGCGTCGGCCGCGTCGGAGGCGGGCAGGCGGGCGAAAAACCAGGCTGCCAGCGCGCCCTCGACAAGCAGCGCGCCCACCGCGGTCCAAGCCAGAGAGCGCAACCATGTGCCCCACGCCGGCGTTCGACCGTCAACCAGCCACTGCCCCGCATCCGCGGCGACCAGGCAAAGACCCGCGAGGAAGGCGCCGCCGAACTTCGCCGTCTGCATCAATCCCAGGAAAACGCCCATCGCCAGCGCGGGCCCCGCGCCCCGCCGCGACGGCGCCTGCCAGCACAGCAGGGCGGACAGAAAAAAGATGGCTTCGAAAGGCGGGTAGGCATTAGGGCAGTAATCCCGCAGCAGCCATCCGCCCAGGCCGAGAACCAGCCAAGCCCCCGCCGCAGCGGGCCGCAGCCAGCGAAGCAGCAGCCGCGCGGCAAGCACGAGCGCCGCCGCATCGCCCGCCGCGGTGAACCACTGGAAGGTCGTGGGGGAATTGCCCCACACGGCCGCCGCGAGGGCGTGGAGATGGATGGGAAGCGGACCATACTGGGAAAAGATGTCGCGGAAGAGCGCCTGTCCGCCGGCGATCCGATCCGCGAAAAGCAGGCTCTGGCCATATTCGTCCGAGACGAAGGCGAAGTTCGGCGGAAAGATGCGCCCCGCGGCGACAAGAAAGACCGCCGCGAAAGTCACCGCCAGCGCGGCCGAAAGCCACGGCGATAACCCGAAGGACCGCGGGGAAGCGCCGTCAGCCGCAGCACGAGAAGCCAGGAGCATGGGAAAAGCGTTTGGCGACCGCCCAGCTTTCAGAACGGGATTGCTTCCGGCTGCACCAGAAAGCGTCGGATTTCCCCGAGCGCCGCCACTTCCCCGTCCGCGCAGGGCGCGCGGTCCGGCCGGTGGAACCGGTAGCCTTGCGCGCGCAGGAACGCCTCCACCTCGCCCGGCGACTGCCCATGGGCGCGAAGCTCCTCGGGGTGCAACTCCAGGCACAAGGTCGGGCGGTGGTCGCGGAGGGTCTGCACCAGGCCGCGCAGGCAGGCCAGCTCGTGTCCCTCGATGTCGATCTTGACCAAGTCCGGCGCGAGGGATTGCTCCGCGCAGAGCTGGTCGCCCGTGCGCGCCGCGAGGGTGAAGCGCGGCCCGCGCGGCGGCGCGGCCGGATCGGCGGCGACGAGATGCTGCCAAATGCTCTCCATCAGAATGGAGCCTTCCCGGTCCGAGAGCGCGGTCTCGGCGGCGCGCACGGCGCAGTCCGGGTTGGCGCGCAGGTTGTAAAGCAGGTAAGCGAAGGCGGTGGGCGAGGGCTCCACGGCCAAGGCGCGCGCCCCCGGCCGGCCGCGGGTGAAGGCCAGCGCGAAGATTCCGTGCAGCGCGCCCACGTCGAGCAGGCGCGACTTGCCCGGCATCACGCCGAGGAAGGCGTCGAATTCCTCGATCATCCCCGCGTCGCGGAAGCAGAAGTGCTCGTGCGGGTAGCGCGAGTCCGGCCCGAGCCTCAGGCTCAGCCCCGGCCGGAGCACGATCTCGTTCGGCGCGGCGGCGCGGTTCCAATCGACGTGGCGAAGGTAGAACGGGTTGGAGGCAAAGATCTCCGCGTCGCCCGGCGGCGGCCGCCAGCGTTGCCACGCGCGCTGGACAATGGGCGGGGCCAATTCCTTGGCGAGGCGCTTGAGGCGGGAAAGCAGGGGCATGGCAGCGAAAGGGATCAGGCCGGAGAGGCCTCGGCGCGGGCCGTCCGGCGCAGGCCGTCCCACGTCATGGCGAAGTTGAGGAACACGATGAGCACGTGCGGAAGGGTGCCGAGGAGGATGACGTCGCGCACCCTTCCAAGATTCAAGAAGGGCAGCGCGGCCGCTTGCGCGCCGATCGAAAGCGGGATGTAGAGCCACGACCACTTCACCCAGGCCCGCGCGTAGTTCATCGACCACAGCACACTCCCGAAGTAGGCGATCACCGTCTCGGCCATGAAGAAGTGCAGCTCGATTTCCAGATGCGAATATTTTGGCCCGAGGATCAGCAGCAGCGCCCACGGAAAGAGAAACGCGCCCAGCCACAACACCGCGCCGCCCACGGCCGCGATCGCCACGACTTGCAGGTAGCGCCGGCGCAGCAGCGGCGCGTGCGCCGGAAGGCGGGAGAAGCGCGGCATGATCACGCTGCCCTGAAACACGTTGAGCACGGTGAAAAGCAAGCCCAGGCGCGCCAGCGCGCCGATCTCAGCCACGTTCTGGGCCTGGCCGAAGATGCCCACCAGCCAGGCGCCGATTTGCCCCTGGAAGCAGAAGAAGACCACGTTGGCCGCCAGCGGCTTGATGAGGCCGATGATTTCCGCCCGGTAGGCCGGGTCCGATTCCGCGGCGGGGTCGGCGAGCGCGTCGGAAATCGGCCGCAGCAGTCGAAGCTGCAGCCAAAACGCCGCCGTGGCCACGCTGAGGGCGGAGCCGGCCGAGAGCCAGCCCGGCAGCAGGAGAAGCAGCAGCGCCCCGAGGCGAAGTCCGTTGCACAGCGCCTCGATGCGCTGGAGGCGCAGCACTTGGCCGTGAAGGCGCGGCGCGGTGAGCAGCACGTCCGCGCCGATCTGCGCGGGCGCGCCCACGACCATCAGCAGCACCAGCCAGAGAATGATCCCGGGCGGGCAGTCGTTCCTCCACAGCAGCCACGCCATCGCCGGCACGAGGCCAAGCAGCGCGATCCCGCCGAGCATCCGCCGCAGCGCGCGCGCCGAGGCGAGGAGCCGGCCGAGCTTGCCCCGATCCTGCCACACGCGCCCGCCGATGCTGGTGAGGCCGATGCCGACGCCGGCGTCGGCCAGGAGCGTCACGGTCATCTGGAGGCCGGAGGCAAGGGTGAACCAGCCATACTGTTGCTTGTCGAGAACGCGCAGGGTCACCAGCCCGGCCAGGAAGCCAAGCGCCTGCACGAGCAGTTGCAGCGACGCAAACCCAGCCAGCAGCGCTACCCAGCCGCGCACGCGCTCCGCTAGGTTCATGGGCACTGCGTCCGTGGCCATCGCAACGTCTTTCCGGCCGCGATCCGCGGCACGCTCACAGGCCGCCGGCCGCCATCGCCTGGACCACGTCGTCCATGCGGCGGCGGGCCTTCCAGCCGAGCAGTTTCTCGGCGAGCGCGGGATTGGCGCAGCTCTTCGTCAGGTCCGAGGGCCGCAGCAGCGATGGGTCGGACACCACGTGCTCGCGCCAGTCCAGGCCCACGGCGGCGAAGGCGCCGGCCACGAAGTCCTGCAGCGGGCGCGTCTCGCCGGTGGCGATCACGAAGTCGCGCGGCGGCCCGCCCTCCTGCCGCAGCATCAGGGCCATCGCCTCGACGAACTCCGGCGCCCAGCCCCAGTCGCGCTCGATGGCGAGGTTGCCCAGGCGCAGCTTGCCCTTGGCCTCGCCGGACGCGATCCTCCGCGCGCCAAGGACGATCTTCTGCGTGACGAAGCGCTCCGGGCGCAGGGAGCTCTCGTGATTGAACAAAATGCCCGAGCACGCGTAGATGCCGTAAGCCTCGCGGTAGTTGGCCACCTGCCAGAATGCCGCCGCCTTGGCCGTGGCGTAGGGCGAGCGCGGCCGGAAGGCCGTCTCCTCGTCGGCCGGCTCGCCGTGCGTGTCGCCAAAGCATTCCGAGGAAGCGGCGTTGTAGAAGCGCATCGCCCCGCCGAGGAAGCGGATGGCCTCGAGGATATTGAGCACGCCGACGGCGCAGGACTCCAGCGTTTCCACCGGCTGCTCGAAGGACAGGCCCACGGAGGTCTGGCCGGCGAGGTTGTAGATCTCGTCGGGACGCACGCGCGAGATGACCTGGAGCACCGAGCGGAAATCGGTGATGGCGGCCGAGACGAGCTTCACGCCCCCTCGCACGCCGAGGCGCTCGAGGTTGCCGAAGGCGCCCACGGCGGCGTCGCGCGAGGTGCCCCACACCTCGTCGCCGCGCGCGAGCAGGTGACGGGCGAGGTAGGCGCCGTCCTGGCCGGAGATGCCGAAGATGAGGGACTTCATGGGGAAAGCTTCAGGCTTCAAGCCTCAAGAAAGGTGAGAAAGGCCGAAGGGCGCGGAGCGGCCCAGCGGGAGGATCTTGCGGCTTCCCACCCTTGTCCCTGGATCTTCCTTGGGGCTTTCGGCCTTCCGGCGCCCCGCGCCGGGCCATGCTGCCGCCCTTGATCATCGCGGCGGAGGGCGCGGATCATCGGCAGGTTTTTGGAATGGGGCCGCGGCGCTTACGCGCGGCGGCGCAAGGGGTGCGGGCGTGGCGGCAGGGCGGCGGCGGCGGACATCTCGATCTCCATCTGCCGGCCCATGAACTCCAGCAGCACGCGCACGCGCTCCTTGGCGGGAAAGTATTGCGTGACCACCGCACGGAGGCCGTGGAAGCCGCCGCCGGTCATCACCACCTCGTCGCCGGGGCGCGGCTCGGTGGACACCTGCGCCAGCTCCTCCGGCCCGGCCGCCTCGCGCAGCGCGGACACGATTTCCGGCGGCACGCTCGGGTGGTGCCCGCCGAAGTGGACGATGCCGCGCAGCCCATGCGCGTGGCCAATGGCGCGCCCGCGCGCCAGGAGGCTGAAGCGCGCAAAAAGATAGCCCGGGAAGAGCGCCTCGGTCATCCACATCTGCCCGCCCGCGCGCGGGCGGCGGTAGCGCAGCCGCGGGCAAAACACCTCCACTTCCTCCATCTGCCGCAGCCGGCGCGCGGCGATGGCCTCGTGCCGCGGCTGGGCGCGCAGGCAATACCAGGCAGGTGGTTCGGCTTCGGGGTTCAGGGGCGGCAAAGGCAAAGGGCGCGGAGGATAGGCCGGGCGCGCCGCGGCTTCAAAGATTCCCGTGCGCCGCGCCGCCGGCTGCTTGGCGTTTGCTCTCCAAACCCGGCCGGCTACCGTCCGCGCCGCCGTTTGTCCGTCCTCATGGTTCGCCGCGCCGTTCTGCCCTTGCCCCGCCGGTCCTCTCGCTCAGGCGCGATGGCACTGGTGCTGGCGCTCCTCGCGGCCGGCCCGGCCCCGGGGGCCGAGGGGGAGTTTCTCCGCGCGCAGGAACGGTTCCGGGTCCGGGACTATGATGCCGCGCTGAATTTATTGGAGCGTCCCGCGCAATCCTCGGATGCCCGCGCCGCGGCCGACGCCTGGAACCTCCGCGGCGCCATCCACCTGCGCCGCCGCAACTACGCCAAGGCGCGCGAGGCCTTCCGCCGCGCCGCGGAGCTCGACCCCTCGCTCTTCGCCGCGAAGGCCAACCTCGCCGAGACCGACTTCCGCCAGGGCCGCCGCGCCGAGGCCCGCGCCGCGTGGGAAGGGCTCCTCGCCCAGACGCCCGGCGGGCAGCGCAACGAGCGCGACTTCCTCCTCTACAAGATCTCCGTGGCCCACGCGCTCGACGGCCGCCTCGACCTCGCCGCGGATGCCGCCGGCAAGGTGCGCCGGCGCGAGGACTCGCCCGCGTGGTTCTACGCCAACGCCGCGCTGGCCGTGGGCCGGCGCGACCGCGCGCAGGCCGAGCAATTCCTCGCTCGCGCCCGGCAAGGCTCCGCCGCCGCGGCTCCCGCCGCGCAGACCTTTGCGGAGTCGTTCCAAAGCGTGGACGCCTCCCTCGCCGAGGCCGGCCGCCGCGCCTCGGCG
>CALMOL010000232.1 GCA_937871685.1 uncultured Verrucomicrobiota bacterium | reverse complement strand
CCCTCTCGGGCGCCCTCGCCCCGATGCTCTCCGGCGAGCGCGCCCTCACCGCGCGCCAGCGGACGGCAGGCGGGCGGTGAGCCAAGCGGCGACCTCGGGGCGGAGGCGCTCGCCGAGGGCGGCGCGGTGGCGGATCACCAGCGCGGCTTTCTCGGCCTCGCGCGGCGGGAACTCGGGCGTCGCCTCGCGGTGATGGGCGAGCAGCGCCTCGGCCAGGGTCGGATCGGTGGATCCGGCCAAGATCGCGGCCGCGACGCCAGGGCGGCTCGTCGGGGGCACGTCGGCCAGGAGCGCGGACTGATGGGCGCGGAACCATTCCCACGCCAGCGCCCAGTGCTCGCCCGCCTCAGCCAAGCGCGCGAGGTTGCGCTGCCGTTCGATGCCGCGCATGGCACCACTCGTCGTCAGCTCGGCGGCGCGACGGGCGAGGGCGGGATCCTCGGCGTGCTGGAGCGCGTCGAACCAGCGGCGGCGGTCGTCTGTCCGCGTGGCGGCGAGGGCCTGCTGGAGCAGCCATTCCCAAGTGGCGGCGTCGGCCCCGCGGCCGGCCTCGCGCAGCACGGCGTCGCGCACGTCGGGCGGGAGGGCAGCGGGATTTTCCTTCCACAAGGCGAGGCGCTCGCGGGCGCCGGTGCGCACGCCCTCGTCGCCGAAACGGCCGAGGGTCTCGATGAGCTGCGCGCGGAGCAGGGCATCGTTGCGATCCTCGCCCGCGCGTGGACGCCACGCGACGCGCTCCCACGGGGCGCGCAGCAGCTCCACCGCCCACGCGCGGAAGCGGGCGCGGCCGGGGGCGTCGCCGGCCTGGAGGCGGTCGAGGTCGCGGAGGAAATCCATCATTCCCTCCCAGGCGACGGCCGAGGCTTCCAGGCGCAGCATCTCGAGCGCGCCGAGGAAGTCGCCCACGGGCATCTGACCGGCCTCGACCATGGCCCACAGATCGCCGAGGACGTTGAGCTTGTCGGCGGGCGCGAGACGAGCCAGGCGCGGAAGGAGCTGACGGCGTTGGTCCTCGGTGTAGCGCACGCGGTAGTATCCGTGGTCGCCGGCGTTGAGCTTGGGGAAGACGTGGCCCTCGGTGATGACCGGGATGGAGGCGGGGAACTCGCCGCGCTCGTTGGCCAGCAGCACGGTCTGGGGGCGGCCGGCGGGCGCGTCGCGCGCGGGCACGAAGTCGAAGCTCACCGGCACCTTCCAGCGGAGCGGGCGCGGGTTGGGATCGTTCAGCGTGAAGCGCTGCTGGGTGAGGATCAGCTCGATGGTCTCGGTGCGCTGGCGCCAGTCGAACCCGATCTGCGGGAAGCCCGGCTGCTCGGTCCACGCGGCGGCCAGCTCGGGCACGGGCTTGCCGGAGGCTTCCTCGAGCGCCGACCACAGGTCGGCGGTGGCGGCGTTGGCATACTGGTGGCGCCGCATGTAGGCGCGCAGGGCTTGGCGGAAGTCGCCGGGCCCAAGGTAGTCCTCCAGCATCCGCAGGAATTGCTCGCCCTTGACGTAGGTGATGTCGTCAAACTGCGCGCCGGCCTCCCACTCGCTGCGCACGGGCGTTTGCACCGGGTGCGAGGTGGGGCGCGCGTCCTGCGGGAGCACCTTTTCCTTGTCGCGGTGGGTGCGGGGCCACGTCTGCCACGCGGGGTTCAGCTCGGCGGTGGCCTTGGTGCCCATCCACGAGGCGAAGCCCTCGTTGAGCCACAGGTCATCCCACCACGCCATCGTGACGAGGTTGCCGAACCACTGGTGGGCGATCTCGTGGGCGAGGATCGCGAAGACGTTCTCGCGCGCGGCCTCCGTGGAAGTGGCGGGATCGAAGAGGAGGCGGTTCTCGCCGTAGGTGATGAGACCCCAGTTTTCCATCGCGCCGTTGAAGGAGGTGGGGAGCGCGATCTGGTCGAGCTTGGGCAAGGGGTAGCGGAAGCCGAAGTATTCGTTGTAGTAGGCAAGGAGGCGCTTGGTGGAATCCAGCGCGTAGCGCGCGAGCGGGCGCTTCCCGGGGGTGCAAAGGACGCGGAGCTTCACGCCCTCCCACTCGTCCTCCTCGCTCTCCAGCTCGCCGGCGGCGAAGGCGAAGAGGTAGGAGGGCATCGGCGGCGTGGCGCGAAAGATCCACTCGCGCTTGCCGGTGCCGGCGAGCTTGAGGGAGGAAGCCGCCGGCATGTTCGCCGCGGCGGTCCAGTCCTGCGGCACGATGAGGGTCAGCTCCCATGCGGCGCGGAAGGCCGGCTCGTCCCAGCAGGGCACAATCCGGCGCGCGCTCGTCGGCTCGCATTGCGTGGCGAGGAGGGTCTTCTCGCCGTCCGCCACTTGATAGCGATCACGAAAGAGGCCGAAGGAACCCGGGTTGATCTTGCCCTTCCATTCGAGCCGCAGCTCGGCCGTGGTGCCGGCGGGGAAGGCGGCCGGCAGGTCGAGGGCGATGGTCTGCGGGGCCGGGCCGGGGCGCGGCGTGAGCGGGCGATTTTCGCGCAGGAGGATTGCCTTGGTGATCTCCAGTTGGTTCGCGTGCAGGACGAGCACGCGCGTGGTGGCGCGCGCTTCCAAGCGCACCGTCATCGTGCCCTCGAAGGTGCCGGCTTCGGCATCGGGCGTGATTGTGAGAGCGTAGTGCTTGGGCACCACGTCCTTCGGCAGCGCGCCCGGCGTGCGCTCGAAGGCGAACGACTCGCTGGCGCGGGCGACCGGGCCGGCGAGCGCGAGGAAGAAGGCGAGGATGAGGCGCATGCGGCGGGAAACGCAGCCGCGATCCTCAGCGGGCGGCGTCCGGCTCCTGCGCCGGGTCGCCGTCGATGAACGAGCGTCCCTTGTAGGCCAGGGCGATGAACACGAAGAGCACCGTCGCACCAAGCATCAGCAGCATGTAGAAGCGGAAGTAGTGCGACCCCTCCAAATTCAGCCCCATCGACTTCAGCCAGGGAATCTGGAAGGCGAGCCAGCCCGCCAGGAAGTTCCCGAAGGCGACGGTCAGCAGCCACAGCGCCATGACGACGCTCTTGAGCTTGGGCGGCGCCTGGGCGTAGGAAAACTCTAGCCCGGTGATGGACACCAGCACCTCACCGGCGGTGAGGATGGCATAAGCGAGGAGCTGCCACACCACGTTGGGCTTGCCGCCCGCCTCGATGGCGATCTCGATCTCCCAGATGACCGCGAAAGAAAGCGCGGTGAGCAGCAGCCCCATCCCCATTTTCCGCAGCGGAGTGACGGTGAAGAGGCGGCCCATCAGCGGGTAGAGCACATAGTTGAACAGCGGGATGAAGGCGAGCACGTAGAGGCCGTTCACGATCTGCACCTGCGCCGGCTTCCATTCCCGGCCGAGGAAATTAAGGTCCATCTTCGTGGCCTGGAGGGTCCACTCGATGCCGTTGCTCTGGTCCCACAGCGCCCAGAACACGATGATGACGAGATACACCGAGGCCAGCCGGCCGATGAGCGCGGCGCCCGTGCGGGAGAACAGGGTGTTTACAAACTCCGAGCCGCCCGGCGGCACGTGGACATATTTCCTACGACCCATCCAGAAGATGATCGTGGCGACCAGCATCAGTAGGCCGGGCACGCCGAAGGCCCAGCGCGGCCCGTAAGCCTTGTTGTCGAGCAACTCGGGGCAGACATAGATGGAAACCGCCGAGCCGGCGTTGATGGCGAAGTAGAACCAGCCGAAGGCCTTCTCCAGCAGGTGCCGGTTGCCCGCGCCAAACTGGTCCCCCACGTTGGCCGACACGCAGGGCTTGATGCCGCCGGCACCGATGGAGATGAGCGTCAGGCCGATGGCGAGGCCAGCGCGCGTTTCATCGAGCGCGAGCGTGAAATGGCCGAGGCAATACACGATCGAGAGCCAGAAGATCGTGCGGTATTTGCCCCACAGGCTGTCGGCCAGGATTGCGCCCGCGATGGGCAGGAAATACACCCCGAACTTGAACATGTGCGCCCAGCCCGTGGCCTCTTCCTTGGACATCACGGCGAGGTTCCCGCTGCGGTCCAGGAGGGCGGTGGTCATGAAGATGACCAGGATGGAATTCATCCCGTAGAACGAGAAGCGCTCGGCCGCCTCGTTGCCGATGATGTAGGGCACGCCCGGCGGCATCCCGGTGATGGCCGGGTCCGGCACGGTGCGGTAGCCGGCCGAGTTGAACGCCGGGGCAGCCGGGGCAGGAGCAGGGGCAAGGGCGGGCATGGGGAGAAAGATCTAAGCCTCGGGCTTCAGGCTTCAAGGAACGCAGAAAAAGGCCAAAGCCCGAAGGTTCAAGTCCGAACGGACGGAATGCGCAGGAAATCGTGCTCGGCCACGATCTTCCTTGCGGCCACCGCACCACCCGCCTTTCAGATCTTCTTCCTTTCCGACTTCCTTGAAGCCTGAGGCTTGAAGCTTGAGGTTTCTTCCTCCCGCCGTGTCCGCCCTCCTTCCATTGCTGCCCGCCGGCCGTCCGGCGCTCATCCTCGCGCCCATGCAGGACGTGACGGATCTGCCGTTCATGGGGGTCATCCACCGGCGCGGCGATCCTGACCTCTACTACACCGAGTATTTCCGCGTTCACCGCGATTCTCGGCCGGAGCGCCACATCCTGCGCTCGATCGACGAAAATCCGACCGGCCGCCCGGTCATCGCCCAGATGATCGGCGTGGACATCCCCTCGCTGCTGCGCACCGCCCGGCTCCTCCAGGCCCATCCCATCGCCGGCATCGACCTCAACCTCGGCTGCCCCGCGCCCATCGTCTGCTCGAAGAACGCCGGCGGCGGCCTCCTGCGCCATCCCGCGCAAGTGGACGACATCCTCGCCGCCCTGCGCGCCGAGATCACGAGCGTGGCCTTCACGGTGAAGACGCGCCTCGGCTTCGACGCGCCCGAGGAATTCCCGCGCCTGCTGGAAGTCTTTGCGCGGCATCGGCTCGACGCCCTTACCGTCCACGGTCGCACCGTGCGCGAGATGTATCGCGCCGCCGTCCACCTGGATCGCATTGCGGATGCCGCCGCGAGGCTGCCCTACCCCGTCTTCGCCAACGGCAACGTCCTGTCCGTGCGCCTCGCCCGCGAGACGGCCGTCCGCACCGCCGCGCGCGGCTTGATGATCGGCCGTGGCGCCATCCGCAACCCGTGGCTCTTCCGCCAGGTCCGCGAAACCTGGGAAGGCGCGGCACCTTTCGCCCCCACGCTGCGCGACATCCACGCCTACATCCGCGACCTTTGGGACTCCACGCTCCGCGCCGACGGCACCGAGACCGGCCATGTCGGCAAGATGAAACGCTACCTGAACTTCATCGGCCAGGGCGTATGGCGCGACGGTCGCGAGGCGTTCCTGGGCGAAATCCGCCGCGCCCAGGGCGAGCGGGAATTCTTCGCCGTGTGCGACCGCCACCTCCTCTCCGACGAGCCGTTTCCACCCGAGCCGGCGCAGCCCGCGCTGGTGGACGAGCGCTCCCGCCGCGCCGAGGCGGTCGAGCGAGGCGAGCCCCAGCCCGCGCCGGTCCTCGCGCCCGGATGACGGCCAATTCATCATCTGCGATTCGCAAACTCCCGCCTGCCGGCCATCTTCCGCGAGAATTCCCATGCCCCGACTGCTTCGCGCCCTCCTTCCCCTGCTCATCACCGCGGTCACGGCGCTTCCCCTGCTTGCCCGCCCGGCGCTGCCGGACGTCGTCGCCCGCGTGGATGGCGAGCCCATCACGAAGGCTGACCTGGAGCGGACGGTGGAAGTGTTCATCCTCTCGACCGGCAAGACCCTCGCCGAGGTGCCCGACGGCGACTACCTGTCCATCTCGCGCACCGTGCTCAAGGAGATGGTCAACGACCGTCTCCTGCTGCGCGCCGCCAAGGACATCGAGGTGAGCGACCGCGACGTGGACGCGCGCTTCGACGAGATCAAGCGGAGCTACGCCGATGAGGCCTCGTTCCGCGAGGAGATGATCCGCTCCGGCCAGACGGAGCCATTTCTCAAAGACCAGATCCGCGTGATGCTGAAGCAGGAGCGCTGGCTGGCCGAGCAGGTCAGGGACAAGCTTGGCGTCACGCCCGCGGAGATCGAGTTGGCCTACAAGCGAAACCAAGCCGTCTTCACCATGCCGGAGCAGGCGCGGCTTTACCACATCCTGATCCAGGTGGTGCCAGGCGACACGCCCGAGCAGGTCAAGGAAAAGGAGAAGCGCATGGAGGCGATCGCCGTCGAGGTGAAGGCCGGCAAGAATTTCTGGGACTTGGCACGGCAGTATTCGGAGGATCCCGTCACCAAGGAGACCGGCGGCTCCATCGGCTGGATCAAGCAGCAGGACATTGATCCCGTGCTGGGGGAGGCGGGGTTCAAGCTCAAGGAGGGCGAGGTGTCGCCGGTGGTGCGCTCGAAGGTCGGCTTCCATCTCCTTAAATGCACCGGCCGCGCCCCGGCCCAGCCGATGCCCTACGACCAGGTCAAGGAGCGCGTGGCCACGCTGCTGCGCGGCGAGAAGCGGCGTCTGGAACTTCAAAAGGTGCTCGCCGGGCTGCAATCCAAGGCCAAGGTAGAGATCTTGCTCAAGGGATGAGCACGCCGCTCCCCGTGGCTGCCTCCTGATCCCCCGATGATCCGCAAGCCAAAGAACCGCGCCGGCGTCATCGGCCTCGGCCCCATCGGCTCCAAGGCCGCAGCCGGTCTGCGCGCGGCGGGATTCTCGGTTTACGTCTGGAACCGCACGCCGCGCGCCGAGCCAAACTTCCTCGGCTCCGCCGTCGAGGTGGTGGACTTGTGCGAGGTGGTGCAGCGCTTCCTCCCCCACGACGCCGCGCTCATCGAGGTGCTCCGCACGGTGGGCGCGGCGCTGCGGCCCGAGCACGTCATCTGCGGCCACGCCACGGTGGCGCCCGACACGGCCCGGCAGGCCGCCGCGCTCGTGGAAGGCTGCGGCGCGCGCTACCTGGACGCGCCCTTCGCCGGCTCGCGGGCCGACGCCGAGGCACGCCGGCTCGCCTACTTCGTGGGCGGGGCGGAAGAGGCCGTCCACGCCGCGCGCCCCGTTCTCCAGGCCACGGCGCGCCGCGTGATCCACGTC
>CALMOL010000231.1:622-3230 GCA_937871685.1 uncultured Verrucomicrobiota bacterium | reverse complement strand
CCCCCCACCCCGCCGCCAGACGCCTTGCAGCGCCCTCCGCAACTCGCGGCCGATCTTTTCCGCCGACCCACGCCGGTGCCGCGCACCGCCGCGCCGGCCTCGGTCGTCTCGCCCGGCACGCAGCAGCTCCCGGGCTACCAGCCCGAGACGCAGCAGAGCAAGATGGTCGGGAGCGTGTCCAACCGCGGGATGCCCTCGGTCAGCGCCGTCGGCACCCCGCTGGGCCGTTACCAAAAGGCCGTGACGGACGCCATCGGGATGAAGTGGTATTTCTACGCGAACCGGCGCGGTGACCTTCTCAACAAGACCGGCACGGTGAAGCTGCACTTCTACGTCAACAAGAACGGCCGGGTGGAAGAGTTGCGGCTCGTCTCGAACACCTCCAACGAGACGCTGGCGGGCTTCTCCCTCCAGTCTGTGCAGGAGGCAAAGCTGCCGCCCATGCCCGCCGAGGTGAGCGCCGTGATGCCCAACGGCCGCCTCGAGATCGACTACGACTTCTACGTCCACTGACCTTTTCCATGCCAGACCTCCCGCTCCTCCTTGCCGCCGCCGCCGAAGCCGCCAAGCCCGCCAGCGCGCTCGCGCAGATCTGGGAGTTCTTCGTCAAGGGCGGTCCCTTCATGGCCCCCATCGCGGCGTGCTCGCTCGCGGCCGTCTCGCTCATGCTGCTGCGCTGGCGCGCCCTACGGCGCGAGATGATCCTGCCGGCCGTGATCGAGCGCGAGCTGGGCACCTTCCAGCCCGGCGACTCCACCGAGCGGCTCGCGCGCCTCGTGGGGGGAGACCCGGCGCCGCTCTCGCGCATCGCCCGCGTGGCCCTGGCGCATCTGCGCGAGCCGCGCGCCGACAACCTCGCGGCGGTCGAGACCGCGGCGCGGGTCGAGATTCACAAGATGGAGGGCGGCCTCTCGGCGCTGGAACTCATCGTGGGCATCGGGCCGATGCTCGGCCTCCTGGGCGCAGTTTCCGGCTTGGTGCGCGTGTTCGCCAACCTCGGAGCGGCCGGGGCGAACACGCAGCCCGACCCGCTCACCATCGCGCTGGGCATCGCCGAGGCGTTGAACACCACCATCGTGGGTCTCGCCGTCGCCATCCCCAGTCTCGTGGCCTTCACCTACTTCTCCCGGCGCGTGGAATCCCTCGCCACGGAAATGGAGGCGGCGGTCACCGAATTGCTTTCCAAGTGCTATCAGGCGCCCCGTGCGCCCCGCGCGACTTTCGCCCCGGCGGACACACCCGCCCCGATTCCCGAGGCCGCCGGCCGCTCGGGCCGCTTCGTGGAGACCTACCGGCCGGGCGCAGAGTAAGCCCGAGAGGATGGAAGATGGAGGATGGCAGCAAGCGCTCGACCCCTTCGCCCGTTTCCTTCCATCTGGCGCCTCGCCTTCTTCCCGGCCTCCCTTCCTGGTCTCCCGCCCGCTGCTATCCTCCATCTTCCCTCTTCCATCCTCTCGGGCCTCCCTTCTCTTTTCCATGGCTTTCTACCAAAAGAAGCGCGCCTCGCCCATCATCCCGATCGTGTCGCTGGTCGATATCCTCACGGTGCTGCTGATTTTCTTCATCGCGACGATGACCTTCAAGGCTCAGCAGCCCCAGGTGAAGATCACGCTGCCCAACTCCGAGACCGCCGTGAACGCCGTGGCCGAGAAGACGGTGCCGGCCGTCCTCACCGTCACCCCGGAGGGCAAGATCTACCTCGACGCCAGGGAGGTGGAGATGGAAAAGCTCGGCGACCTCGTCAAGGAGACGAAGAAGACGCGGGACGTGGCCATGCGCGCCGACAAGCAAGTCCCCTTCGGCATCATCATCCAGGTCCTCGATGCGCTGAAAAAATCCGGGATTGAGACGCTCCCGACCCAAATGCAGGACCCAAAAAAGTAGCTTGGTCGCTATTGCCAACTGGCGATCGCCCAAGGTCCAACGCTCCGCTCCAAGCCTGCGTTCAATTGGCAATCGGCAATTGGCAACCGAAAATCCCCCATGCCCCTGACCATCGTCGACTACCCGAATCCCGTGCTGCGGCAGAAAGGTGAGCCCGTTGGCGAAATCACCGCCGAGCTGCGCAGCCTCGCCGAGGAGATGCTCGCCGCGATGGAGAAAGCCCGCGGGATCGGTTTGGCCGCGCAGCAGGTGGGCCGGCCGATCCAGCTCTGCGTGGTGGACGTGCGCCCTTTGATCAAGGAGCGCCCGAGTTGGCTCACCGTGGACGGCAAGCCGGAGGACGTGGCCGCGTGGATGCCGATGGTCCTCGTGAACCCCGTCGTCACGCTCCACCCCGAGCGCGACCTTTTCTCCGAGGGCTGCCTGAGCTTCCCCGACCTGCATGGCACCGTGCCGCGCGCCACGCGGATCAACGTGAAGACGCGGCTGATCGATGGTCGCGAGGTCGAGTTCGAGGCCGGCGGCATGCTGGCGCGCGTGATCCAACACGAGGTGGACCACCTGCAAGGAATGCTCTTCATCGACCGGATGAACTCCGCCTCCCGCGCTGCCTTGGCGGGCAAGTTGAAGCGGATGCAGCGTGACTTCGCGGCGTGAGGACGCGCGTGGTCGAGCCACGTTTTGGAGTGCGGGGGGCGGGCGGGGGGGCGCCCCCCGGGGGGGC
>CALMOL010000231.1:0-612 GCA_937871685.1 uncultured Verrucomicrobiota bacterium | reverse complement strand
GGTGTTTTCTTTATCCCCGGGGCCCGGCCTCCCCCCCCCCCCCCCCCCCACTCCAAAACGCGCCATCCCTTCCGCAAACCCAACCGACCACGGCGCGGGCCGAACGAATCTCCATGACCGCTTCCCCGTCTTCTGCCCTCGGTCTTCCGGCCGCGATCCTGGACGCGCCCGACTTCGACCTCGCGCTCACGCTCGGGTCCGGTCAGGTTTTCCACTGGCGGCGCGAGGGTGCCGGCTGGACCGGCGCGATCGGCGAGGCCGCGGTTTATGCCGAGGCGCTCCCGGCCGACCGGCTCCTCGTCGCGCCGGCCGCGCATGCGGCGCTCACGGCGAGGTATTTCGCGCTCGATCACCCTCTCGGCGAAATCTGCCGCACCTTCCCCGCCGATGACCCCCACCTTGGCGAGGCGCGCGCCGCCTGCGCCGGGCTGCGGATCATCCGGCAGCCGTGGTGGGAATGCCTCGCCACTTTCATCACCTCGGCGCTCAAGCAGGTGGCGCACATCGTGGCAATCTCGCACGCGCTGCGCCGGGCCTACGGGCACTCTCTCCCGCTGGGGCCTCAGCTCATCCACGCGTATCCCGACGCCGCCCGGCTGGCCGCGCTGGAGG
>CALMOL010000230.1 GCA_937871685.1 uncultured Verrucomicrobiota bacterium | reverse complement strand
GTAGTCGGCGGGGGAGGTCTTTTTCATCTCCTTGCGCTTGGCCTTCATGATGTTGGGCAGCGTGGGGTAGCGCGGCTCGTTGAGGCCCTGCTGGGTGGTGACGACGGCGGGCAGGGTGAGCTTCACAGTCTCGACGCCGGCATCAGTGTCGTGCGTGGCTTCGAGGGAGGTGCCGGAGAGGGCGAGCTTGGTGGTCCAGTCGATGTGCGGCCAGCCGAGCACTTCGGCGAGGGCGGGTCCGAGGGCGGAGGAATCCCAGTCGGCTTGCTTGCCGCCGACGAAGACGAGGTCGGCGGCTTCCTGCTTGGCGACTTCGGCGAGGGTGCGGGCCTGGGCGATGACGTCGAGGGCGTCGTCGGTCTCCAGGTGCAGGGCGCGGTCGGCCCCGAGGGCGAGGGCGGTGCGCAGGGCTTCCTCGAAGCGCTTGGGCCCGAGGGCCACGGCGACGATCTCGACGGGGTGGCCGGCTTCGCGCAGGCGCACGGCTTCCTCGACGCCGTATTCGTCCATGCCGTCCATGACGAAGGTGACGCCGGAAAGATCGACGCGGTCACCGGCCGTGCGGACGGCGGCCTCGGCGTCGGGAACCTGTTTAAGGAGAGTGAGGATTTTCATGCGGATGCGGTGGGGAAATCAGGAGAGAAGGCGGTGAATCGTGAATGGTGAATGGTGAATCGTAGCGGAGCGGTGCCGCTGTTCGTTAGCGGGTCGCGCAACTGGGGATCAGCCCCACGATTCACGACTCACCATTCACGATTCACCTCCCCGCTACTTGAGGAGGGAACGCGCGATCACCACGCGCTGGATCTCGTTCGTGCCCTCGTAGATCTGGTTGAGCTTCACGTCGCGCAGGAGCTTTTCGACGGGGAAGTCGTTCATGTAGCCGGCGCCGCCGTGGATCTGGATGGCCTCGTTGGCGGCGGCGAAGGCGATGTCGGAGGCGTAGCACTTGGCGATGGCGCTGGCTTGGCCGATCATGCGGCCCTCGTCGGCGAGCCACGCGGCGTAGAGGGTTTGGAGACGCGCGGTGTCGAGGCCGATCTTCATGTCGGCGATCTTGAACTGAATGGCCTGGAAGTCGGCGATGACCTTGCCGAAGGCGTGGCGAACCTTGGCGTATTTGACGCTCTCATCGAGGGCGCGGCGCGCCACGCCGAGGGAGCCGGCCGCCACGGTGATGCGCGTGCGGTCGAGGGTCTTCATGGCGATCTTGAAGCCGTCGCCCGGCTCGCCGAGGACGTTGGCCTTGGGGACGCGGACGTTCTCGAAGACGATCTCGGCGGTCTGCGAGCAGCGCTGGCCCATCTTGCCGTGGAGCTTGTTGACGAGGATGCCGGGGGCGTCGGCCGGGACGACGACGCACACGGTGCCGGCGTGCTTGTGCTCGCCCTCAAAGCGCGCGAAGACGACGTAGCATTGGCATACGCCGCCGTTGGTGATCCACATCTTGGCGCCGTTGATGACCACGTCGTCGCCGTCGAACTCGGCCTTGGTCTTCATGGCGCCGGCGTCGGAGCCGTTGTCGGCCTCGGAAAGGCAGAAGGCGCTCAGCTCGGTGAGGAGGGGTGGGAAGAAGCGCTGCTTCTGCTCCTCGTTGCCGGCGAGCTTGATGGCGACGATGCCGAGGTCGGACGCCAGGATTCCCGTGAAGAAGCCCATGCAGGCGTAGCCGAGTTCCTCGCCGATGATGACCTCATCGATCATGCCCAGGCCGAGGCCGCCGTAGGCCTCGGGGATGCCGACGTTCACCAAGCCCAGCGCGGCGGCCTCGGCGGTGAGGTCGGCGGGGTATTCCTCCTTGCGATCCAGCTCCGCGGCGCGGGGCAGGACGCGCTCGAGGGCGAACTTGCGGGCGGTGCGCTGAAACTCTTTTTGCTCGGGCGAGAGGTCGAAGGAAAACATGGAGAGCGACGGTGAGAAGGGCGTGGCAACAGGCCGCCAAAGGGAAGACACGACGCGCCGGGGGAAAGGCGCGGCAAAAGGGGACGGACTGATAGCGAGACAGCGCGTCGGAGCAAGGCGCGGACACGATTAAGCCGGCGTGCGCGCGGGCGTCTCGCTCAGCCTTTGCCCGCCTCCGGGAGCGGGGCGGGAGCATCCTTCGGCGGCGCGGCGATCGGTGCCGCTTGGCCGGGCGGCAGGAGGAACTTGGCGATGTTCTCCACCGTGGCCTCGGCGGCGGGCAGCGCCGGGAAGAAACGCACGGTGGCCTGTCCGCGCTTCTTGGCCGGGCCCCACCGGCGCAGGCCGTCGATGCGCACGGGCACCACGCTCGCGCCGGTGGCCGCCGCCAAGCGCTCCACGCCTCGCCGGAGCTGGTGCAACTCACCGGTGGGCGAAATCTCGCCCTCCGGGAAGATGCACACGATGTGGTTCATCTGAAGCGCCTCCACCGCCTTTTGCAGCGCGCCCGTGGAGCGGCCCGGCATGATGGGGATGGTGCGCATCAGGCGCATCACCCAGTTGAGCGCGCGATGGTAATAGATCGGCTCGAAGACCAGGAAGCGCAGATGCCGCGGCGAAACGGTCTGGAGGATCGCGGCGTCGCCGTAGGAAATGTGGTTAGGCGCGAGGATGAGCGGCGTGCCTGAGGGTGGAATGTGCTCCGTGCCGAAAACCTGCGGCCGGTAGATGAATCTTCCCAAGCCCTTGGCCACGCGCAGCAGCCAGAAATAGAACGGGTGCACCGGCTTGTCGTGGACCGGCGGCTTGGCAACGGGGGCGGGCATGGGAGGAGAGGGCTGACCGGGGTTCGGCAGTTTGCGCGGGAATCGCGGGGCGTCCGCAGATTTTGCTGCCGCCGGCCGGGGCGCGAGCTACGCTGCGCGCCGACTTTTCCCTGTGAGCCACGGCCCTGCCTCCAAGAGCGCGTCCCCGGATGCGGTTGCCGCCGTGCCCCTGTCGCCGGTCGCGCTGACGCCGATGATGCGCCAATACACGCGCCTGCGAGGACAGCTGCCGGCCGACGTGTTCGTGTTCTTTCGGCTGGGCGACTTTTTCGAGCTTTTCAACGACGACGCCACCCGCGGCGCCGCGCTGCTCAACGTGGCTCTCACCGCGCGCAACGGCATCCCCATGTGCGGCGTGCCTTCCCACGCGCTGGAGCATTACCTCGCGCGCCTTGTCAAGCAGGGGCACCGCGCCGCCGTGTGCGACCAAGTCGGCGAGGTGAAGCCTGGCGTGCTCGTGGATCGCGAGCTCTCCCGCATCATCTCGGCCGGCACCGTGACGGACGGCGCATTGCTGGAATCCAAGCGCCACCATTGGCTGGCAGCCGTGGCGCCGGGGAAAAACGGCGCGTTCGGCTTCGCGCTGCTCGACCTGAGCACCGGCCTGTTCCGCGCCGCTCCGCTGCCGGGCGCGCCGGCCCTGCTCGACGAGATCGCACGCACCGCGCCGGCCGAGATCCTCGCGCCGGACGAGCCCGCCGTGCTCGCGGCGCTCGGGAGCATCCAGGGCGTGCGCGGACATGACCCAGCGGCCTTCGCGCCGGACGCGGCCGAGCAATCCCTGCGCGAGCATTTCCGGGTCCAGTCGCTCGATCCCTTCGGTTGCGCGGGCGAGCCTGCCTGCGTGGCCGCGGCGGGCGCGGTGCTCCATTACCTGCGCCATGAACTGCGCCGGCCGCTCGACCACATCACGGCTCTCTCCACCTATCGCACCGACGGCTTCCTCGGCCTCGACGCCGCCACGCGGGCGCACCTGGAGATCGTGCAGCCTCGCACCCCGGAGGGCACTTCCCTCCTCGGCGCCCTCGACCGCACCGTCACCCCGATGGGCGCGCGGCAGCTTCGCCAGTGGCTGCTCTACCCGCTGCGCGACCTCGCCGCCATCGAGGCGCGGCAAGGCGTGATCGGCGCGTGGCTGGACGGTCCTGGCCGGCTCGCCGACTTCCGCGCGGCGCTCAAGGAACTGCGCGACCTGGAGCGCGCCGTCGGCCGCCTCTCGCAAGGCGCGGGCAACGGCCGCGACCTCGCCGCGCTGGGCCGCTCGCTCACCCTCGTGCCGGACCTGCGCGCGCGCCTGGAAGATCTCCCCGGTGCCCCGCTGGCCGCGCGGCTTGCCGGGCTTCTGCACCCGCTGCCCGAGCTCGTGGGCACCCTCCAGCGCGCCGTGGCCGACGAACCGCCGGCCGCCACGCGCGACGGAGGCATTTTTCGCGACGGTTATGACGCCGCGCTCGACGAGCTGCGCGCTGCGGCGCGTGATGGGCGCGATTGGATCGCCGCCCTCCAGGAGCGCGAGGTGGCGCGCACCGGCATCCGCTCGCTCAAAATCCGCTTCAACTCGGTGTTCGGCTACTACTTCGAGATCACGCGCTCCAACCTTTCGCTGGTCCCCGCCGACTACATCCGCAAGCAAACCACCGCCAACGCCGAGCGCTTCTACACGCCCGAGCTGAAGGAGGTCGAGGGCCGCATCCTCGGAGCTGATGAGCGTGCGCAGCAGCTCGAGTGGGAATTGTTCAACGCCTTGCGCGAAGAAGTGGTCCGCCATGCCGCCCCGCTGCAAGAGACCGCGAGCGCGCTCGCGCAGGCGGACGCCCTGGCTTCGCTGGCCGAAACCGCGCGGATGCACGGCCACGTCCGCCCCGTCCTGCGCCCTCCCGGCCGCATCGTGATCCGCGATGGTCGCCATCCCGTGCTCGAGCAAACGCTCGCCGAGACGCGCTTCGTGCCCAACGACATCCAGCTCGACGCTGAGAAGGCCCGTCTCTGCATCCTCACCGGCCCGAACATGGCCGGCAAGAGCACCTACCTGCGCCAGGCCGCCCTCCTCGTGCTCATGGCCCAGGCCGGCGCGTATGTGCCCGCCACATCCGCCGAGATCGGCCTTGTGGACCGCATCTTCACGCGCATCGGCGCGAGCGACGATCTCGCGCGCGGCCAGAGCACCTTCCTCGTGGAGATGAACGAGACGGCGAACATCCTCCACCATGCCACGCGCGAGTCGCTCGTGATCCTCGACGAAATCGGCCGCGGGACCTCCACCTTCGACGGCCTTTCCATCGCGTGGAGCGTGGCCGAGTGGCTCCACGACAAGGTCGGCGCGCTCACGCTCTTCGCCACGCACTACCACGAGCTTACCGAGCTGCCGCGCACTCACCCCGCCGCGCGCAACCTCACCGTGGCCGTGCGCGAGTGGAACGACGAGATCGTGTTCCTCCATCGCATCATCGAAGGCGCGGCCGACCGCTCCTACGGCTTGCAGGTTGCTCGCCTCGCTGGCCTGCCCGCGCCGCTATTGGTGCGCGCCAAGGAGTTGCTCGCCCGTCTGGAGGCCGGCACCGGCCCAGAGAAGCCACGACGGAAAAGGGGTCCAAGCGAGCCCGCCGCGCCGTCCGCCGACGCGCTCACCACGCAACTGCGGCTGATCTGAGTTTCATCCGAGGCAGGGCAGATGCAATCCAGGCGCGTTGGGTGAAGCCAAGGACAATGCCGCCCGTCCGCGCCGAGCCATGGCGACCGGGCTTTGGATAAAGGGTGGTTACATTCAAACCGGATCACGGCTGGAATGGCACCGAAGGATTATTGACGCCGGGCTGATCACGGAAAAAATCGCCTCGTCCGAAGATTTTCCAAGACAGCGGCAAAAATTTTGCTTATACCCAAAACGGTTCTTGTCTTGTCCGGCGCAACTCGCTAGAAAAGCCCCACTCCCAGTCTGTTCATGAAAATGCCCCCAGCCTCCCTTCGGCTTGGCCTCGCGGCCACGGCCGCCCTCCTCGCCGCCGCGACGGCGACGGCGCAGTCCGTCGTCACCGACCCCGTGGGCTTCACCACGCTGACGGTGGCGGCCAAGCCCGCCTCCACGCGTGGCTTCACCTATCTTTCGCTGAACATGTTCCGCCCCACGGCGTTCCGCTCCGTGGTGCCGACCGGCGGCGTGTCCGCGGCCGGCTCGAACACGACGCTGACCTTCCCGGCAAACTCCTTCACCGCCAACCAGTTCTCGGGCACGGGCAACGCCCACTTCCTGGAGATCACCAACGGCACCAGCTCGGGTGTGCTTGTGGACATCGCCTCGAACACCACGAACACCATCACCCTGGCCGAGGATGTGGCCGCCTTGCTGACGGCTGGCACTTCCACGATCAAGGTGCGCCCGTTCCATACTTTCGCCACGGCTTTCGGGGCGAACAATTCGGCTGGCTTCCTTGGTGGCACCTCGGCGGGTGCTGCTGACAACGTCTCCGTCTTGAACCCGCAGACTGGCGGCTTCACAACCTACTACTACAACACGAACAACAACCGCTGGCAGACCGGTTTGGCTGATGCCACAAATACCGTGATTCGATCAGATGCGGCTTTTCAGGTTGAGCGGAAGCTGACTACGGCCTTCTCGTTCACGGTGGTTGGCGAGGTGAAGCTTGGACCCACGGAAGTTCCGGTGGGTGGCGGCACGGCCGCGGGAAATTATACCCTCGCGCCCAACCCCTATCCCCTGAATTCCGTGACGCTGGCTAATTCTGGCCTTTACACCGGTAATGCAGCCACGGGATTCCAGGGCGGCACTTCGGCGGCCGGGTCGGACAACCTTTCCATTTTGAATCCGCAGACCGGCGGCTTCACGACCTACTATTACAACACGAACAACAGCCGCTGGCAGACTGGCTTGACGGATGCTTCAAATGTCGTGATTCCAGAGGGCGCGGGCGTTCAGCTCTTCCGACGCGCCGGCCGGCCCGCCTTCAGTTGGTTTGTGCCGCAGCCGACGATGAACCTCTGATCAGTGCTTATCTTCTCACCCTATGAAAATCTTCAAATCCTGCCTGCTGGCCGTTGTCCTGACCTCGCTGCCTAGCGCGGCTAAGGCAGAGCAAGTGGACTGGGGCGCAACCGGTAACTTCATCACGCTGGGCAACACTCAGGCGGCGCCCGTTGGGTTCAGCATCCTGCTCGGCCACTTCACCACTGGCTTCACTTTTGCGCCGACCCAAAACTACGCGACTCTGATCGCAAATTTCCAAACCTACGATACGTCAGCCATTGGCGAGGGAGGTGGAGGTCCGGGCCAGTTTTTTGCCCAGACCTCGACCAACCCGGATGGAACTCCTGCGAGCACCGTTCTTCCGGGGACGGCGGGCGACCAGTTGTATATGTGGGCTTTCAATAACGCGAATCCGGCGCAGGCCACTGAATGGGCGATCATTAGCAACGTGCTCTGGGTGCGCCCACCCTCCGGTGCAACGACCTTCAGCTTCGACGCGTCCGAGCTTGGCACCTTCGTGCCAAATGGCGCCCGTGGCCAAGTCGTGAACAATGGCACCCCGACCACCGGTGGCGACATTCGCACGCAGATTGCGCCGATTCCCGAGCCCTCGACTTACGCATTGGCCCTCGTTGGCCTTGGGGTGGCAGCTGGTGTCGCCCGGCGGCGCCGGCAGGCGGTTGGCTGATCTTCCTCTCACAATTCATCAAAGAAGGCAGCCTTCGCGGGCTGCCTTTTTTGTTTTCCGCTTTCGACTTTTGAGACCTGCACTGCCTCGGATGATCGGCACCTATGGGGTGTTGGCGATCTTCGGATTTTTCGCGCTCTACCCGATCTCGCAGATCGTCACGGTGTCGCTTCGGTCGGGTGATCATCTGCTCTCGACTTCGCTGTCGTTCATTCCTGAGAACGCTTCGCTCGCGAACTATCGCGAATTGTTCGCCAACACTGAGTTCCTTACTTGGCTGCGGAACTCGACGCTGGTCGCCCTCGCGGTGACTGCCACCGGCGTGGTCCTCGCATCCATTGGCGGATATGCGCTTTCTCGACACCGATTCCGCGGGCGCGCGGCGGTGCTCTCGGGACTGCTCGTTACCCAGATGTTCCCGGCCACGATGCTCCTGCTGCCGCTCTACCTCGTCCTCATCAAGCTACAGCTCATCAACTCTTTCCTGGGCGTGGCGCTGATTTACACGGCCACCGCTTTGCCTTTTTGCCTCTGGCAACTCAAAGGATACTACGACACCATTCCAACCTCGCTGGAGGAAGCCGCGGCGATCGACGGCTGCACACCATGGCAAACGTTTCGGCGAGTGATCTTGCCGCTCTCGGTGCCGGGCCTCGTCATCACGGCGCTCTTCTCGTTCATGACGGCGTGGAATGAGTATGTCGTGGCCGCACTCGTGCTTCAGGATACCGCCCTGTTCACTCTGCCGGTAGGGTTGAAGTCTTTCCAGAGCAACCTTTCGACGCAATGGGGGCTGTATGCCGCGGGCGCTCTGCTTGTGTCGTTACCGGTAATCGGACTGTTCCTGTTCCTCTCTCGTTATCTGGTCTCGGGGATGACATCTGGAGCGGTCAAGGAATAATTTTCCTGTCCTGCCAACCCAGTCACGCAGCGCGGCACATGCCGCTGGGCTGTCGGCTAGCGGAAACGCGGCATCGAATTGGTGCCTTCGAGGGGCGTTGCCGCGCGGCCATATGGCTAGCGAAGTTCTTGCCGAAACACTTCGGGAGGATTGGTCGCAACCGGTGCTGATACCAAACGGTCGCTTTTCTTGCAATCTGGGCAAGGGGCGTGCTTTTGGCGATT
>CALMOL010000229.1 GCA_937871685.1 uncultured Verrucomicrobiota bacterium | reverse complement strand
GCCCGGGAGTTCCACGCGGCGCGCCACGTAGGCCCGGGCCGGCCGGCCGTCGGCTCCGGCCCACTCGTGCCAGCCGCCGACCACCGCGGGCGGCTCGGCTCGCGCCGGCGCCACTTCGCCGCAGACAAGGAGAAAGGCAACGATCGGCGCGCATCCCGCCAGGAACGGGTGGAAAAATGGGAACACGGCCGGCACCGTAGCGGGGGCAACGCGGGGACGCGGTCCAATTTGCGCGCAGAAGGTTAAATTGGCGCTTGACGCCCGCGCGTTTGCGCCCCTTCAATGGCGCCCATGCTCCCGCCTTGCCCCCGTTTCCTGCCCAGCCTGGTTGCCGCGCTCACGGTCGGCCCGGCGTTCCTCTCGGCCCAGACGGTCGTGTCCTCCGACGCGCTCTCCGACGGCCTCACCCCGACCGCGCGCGCCCAGATCCAGGCGCTGCTCGACGAGAAAGCTGCGCGCAGCCCGGCGCAGCAGAAGCTCGACTCCCGCCTCATTTATGCGCTCAAGGCCCAGCGCGGCCAGCCGGCCGCAAGGGGGGTGGGCGAGCTCCAGATCGCTCTGACCCGCGAGGAGGCTGCACCGGAGCGCGATGACGTCGCCGGCCCCCGCAACCCGGTGGTCTCGCAGCGCCGCGTTCTCATGGACATCGAAGGCAGCATTGATCACGCCCTCCTCAAGGCCGTCGGCCAAGCGGGCGGCACGGTGGTCTCCTCGACGCCGCAGCTCGGCGGGATGCGCGCGTGGCTGCCGCTCGCCGCGGCCGAGAAGATCGCGATGCTCAAGCAGGTGCGCTGGATCTGCCCGGCCCGCGAGGCGCGGACCACCGGTCAGGCCGAGCGCGCTCGCGCCGGCGACTCCACCACGCTTGCTCCGCTCCGGACCGCGCTTGAGAGCGCCCGCGCCCAAGTCGCCGCGCGCCGCGCGGCCCGCTCGGTCCCGGGCGCGCAGCCGGAGGCAGGCTCGGTCGTTTCCGAGGCCGTGAAGGTGCATCGCGCGGATTCTCCCGCCGTGGCTGCGCTGGCCTTCGGCGGCCTGAAGATCGGCGTGCTTTCCGACTCCATCGACAACGGCAGCGGTGCCTACGACAGCTCGCGGATGAGCGGCAACGTTTCGCGCGTGACCGTGCTTCCCGGCCAGGCAGGCACGGGCGCGGGTGAGGGCCTGGCCATGTGCGAGGTGATCTACGACATGGTGCCCGGCGCGCAGCTCTACTTCGCCAGCGCGTTCAACGGGCCCCAGCAGTTCGCCCAGAACATCCTCGACCTCCGCGCCGCCGGCTGCCAGGTGATCGTGGACGACGTCTCCTACTTCTACGAGTCGCCGTTTTATTCCGACGTGATCGAGCGGGCCGTTGACCAAGTGGTCGCGGACGGGGCGATCTACTTCTCCTCCGCTGGGAACCAGGGCAACCGCCGCTTCAACTCGGCCACCGTATGGGAGGGTGACTTCGTCGATGGCGGGCCGGTGTCCGCGCCGCTGACCGGCACCGGGCGCGTGAACCAGTTCCCCGCCCAGCCTGACGCCGGCATCGCCACGCCGCAGAACTACGCGCAGTTCCCCCTCGTCGCGCCCACGGCCAACGGTGACCGCAACGGCCAGCTTTCCTGGTCCGATCCTGGCCAGGGCTCGACCAACGACTACGACCTCTTCTACCTGAACGAGACCGGCACCACCGTGCTGGCTGCGTCCACCAACGTGCAAAACGGCACGCAGGATCCCTACGAGAGCACGGGCACGCTGACGCCCGCGCCCTACGTGGGCAAGCGCTTCGTCATCGTGAAGTCCGCCTCCGCCCAGGCGCGCTTCCTGCACCTCAACCTGCTCGACGGCTTCATCCGGCCCTTCACCGGCGGTCGCGTCCGCGGCCACAACTCACCGGGCACCGGCTTCAGCGTCGCCGCGGCGGCGGCCGCCGGCGCGTTCACCACCACCTACGGAAACCCGCCCGCCCCGGTCTTCGGCGGGCCATTCCCGAACCCCTACTCATCTACCGACCGCGTGGAGCCCTTCACCACCGAGGGGCCGCGCCGCGTGTTCTACAACAACACGGGCACCGTCGGAGCGCCGGTCTTCGTTCCCATCACGCCGGGCAACTTTCTTTCCACCGGCGGCACCGTGCGGCAGAAGCCCGACTTCACCGCCGCCGACGGCACCGAAACCAGCGTGCCTGGCTTCCAGCCCTTCTACGGCACCTCGTGCGCCGCGCCGAACGCGGCCGCCATCGGCGCGATGGTGCTCGCCCGCAACCCTGTGCTCACCCCCGCCCAGGTCGCGACCGCCCTCAACGGCTCGGCCATCGACGTCGAGGTGGCCGGCACCGACCCCGTGGCCGGCCGCGGCATCATCATGGCCGACACGGCGCTCGTCAACGTGAGCGCCGCGGCGGGCGTCGCCTACAAGGGCCTGCGCATCGTCTCGCCCGACGGCAACGGCAAGATCGACCGCAACGAGGTCAACCAGGTCTTCGTCGCCCTCCAAAACCCCTCCGGCAGCACCGACGCGACGGGCGTCACCGCCACGCTCTCGACGGCCACTGCGGGCGTCACCGTGACCTCCGGCACGGCCACGTTCCCCGCGCTGCCGCGCGGCGGCGCGGCGGCCGAGGCGGCCCAGCCCTTCCTCGTGCAGACCGCGCCGGATTTTGTGTGCGGCACGCCCGTCACTTTCACGGTCACGGCCAACGCCGGCTCCAGCGCCTCGTTCACCCGGCAGGTCACCCTTCCCACGAATTACGCCGTTGACGCTAACGTCCAGCGCTTCGACACCGCCTTTCCGGCCGGCACTTCGATCCCGGACAACAACGCCGCGGGCATCAGCGTGCCCTTCACGGTATCCGGCTTCACCGGGCGCGTCGGCAAGGTGAAGGTCTCGGTGTATTGCAACAACTCGACCTACATCGGCGACTTGGTGCTCGACCTCATCGCGCCGAACGGGACCACCGTGCGACTCTCCGCCAACGTAGGCTCCACCACCGCCTCGCTCGGCTCAGGCACGAGCGACGCCCAGCGGTGCACCTTCGACGACGACGCAGCGGTCCTCATCAGCGACGCCGCGCCGCCCTTCGCGGGCTCGTTCCGACCCAGCGAGCCCCTCACCCGGTTTGTGAACCTCGACTCCAGCGTGGCCAACGGCGTCTGGACACTTCGCATTGCCGACGTGGGCCCCGCGGACGTCTCGCAGTTCCAAGTTGCGTCGATCTTCTTGCAGGCCATCGCCTGCCCGTGAGATCCGTTGGAACGGCGTGAGCCGACCGGAACATCGGTCCTGCCTCTCCAACGCCCGCGTGGATAGGGTTCCTCTCCTCCCGCGGGCGTTTCAATGTCGCGGCTCGAAGGCTGGGCGTCTCCAGCGCACCGGCGAGTTCAAGCGACTTCGCGAGCCACCCGGGGTGCCTGGATGATTCACCTCCGTGCCTCGCCCCGCCTATTCGAGATGCTGGGAATGGGCCACGGGGACGGCTCTGCCCAAACGGAGGCTTTTTAACGCTTGTTGTGAATCAAGTCTTCACCTGCGGATGCGCTCGGCATGCCGAGGGAGGTCGCTCCTGAGAGCGCCGACATCCTTGCCGGCAGGGTTCTCCAGGACATCTGACTTTTCCCCTCCGGATGTCTGCGGGCCACAGAAAGCGGAGCATTCGTCCAAGGGCCCGAGAATCCAGGTGTCCGGGAGAACTCCCTGCCGGCAGGAATGCCAGCGATCCCAGGAGCGACCGCGCTGGGCAAAGGTGGGAGCGCGCCTTATCCGCGGGGTGTGCTCGTGAACCGAAAAGCCGAGGTGTTTCGGACTGAACCACGCTTGGCCCCCCGCATTCACACCAAGCGTTTTAGTAAAACGTCGTGGACCGTCCGTTCCGACTCACGAATCTGAGGCGATCGATTTCGACGCGGCCAACGTAGGCAAATTCCGTGTAAATTTTAACCACCCGCGGTTCATCCTGCTCGATTCTTCCCCACCACCGCTTCTTGTCGTCAGCGTCAACAATGCAGGTGTAGGTCGAGCCTTCCTTGAGCTTCAGATCGACTCGGGTCGTGTAAAAATCCACGTGGTTCCACTGCTGGTGGACTTCCAGGGTTCCCGCTGGGATTTTTGCCTGCACGATCAAGATGCGCCCAGAAAACACGTCGGGGGGCCAGACAAAATACGAGAGCAACGCCGCCGGAAACAGCAGCAGCGCCGCGCATCCGACGAGCGGCCCCTTGGGTTTCATGACTGACCTTGAACGCGTCTTGCGTGGCTGGTCAAGCTGCTCGGTCCCACGAGAATCCCGGGAAATCGCGGTTTTACTCCCGTCGGTTTCACGTCATTCTCCTGCCCACGCGGGCCTGTAGCTCAACGGTTAGAGCAGGGGACTCATAATCCCTCGGTCGTGGGTTCGACTCCCACCAGGCCCACCCTGCGTTGACGCGAGCATCCCCCGGCCGACGGTCGCCGACGACGATGGCCGACGGCTCCCACCCTTCCCTGCTCCGCCAGATCGCGCACGGCCTGGGGTTGCTGGCGGTGCTCGCGCTCACGCTCGCGACGCGGTTGGCGGACGGGCCGGTGGTGTTTGCCGACTATCCGACCGAGGGCGCGGTGGACTTCACCGACGGCGATTGTTACGCGCGGATGACTCGCGTGAAGCTCGTCCTGGAAGGCAAGGGCTTGGTGATCCGGCGCCATGACTTCGAGAACTTCCCGGCCGGAACCGAGCCACACACCACGGCGCCGCTGGACTGGCTCATCGCGGCGCTGGCGCTCGGGTTGTGCGCGGCGCTTCCAATGGACGCGGCGCGCGACATGGCGGGTGCGTGGATCGGGCCGTTGCTCGGTCTGGGAACGGCGCTTTTTTTGTGGCGCTGGGCCGGCCGCTGGAGTGGTGGGCGCGGCCGGTCGGCGGCGATGATTCTCTTCGCGGCCAGCCCGATCCTCGCGCACGGACAGATGATCGGGCGGCCCGATCACCAAGCCCTTCTGATCCTTCTGCTCGCCGTGGTCCTGGCGGGCGAGCTGACCCTGCTGCGCCCCAGGGATCGCGAGGCCGCCGACGGCTCGTGCGCTGCGGCGGCGATCCTCGGCCTCGCGTGGGGCATGGCGCTCTGGGTATCGTTGTGGGAGCCGCTCCTCCTCTGGCTCGGCGCGACCGCGTTCGGCATCACGGCCGGCCGCGTGCGTTGGTGGACGCCCGCGCGGAAAGCCTCGCTGATCGCGACGGGCGCGGTGCTCCTCGTCGCGCTGGGATTGGAAGGCGTGCGGATCAGCCCGCCGGGGCTATTTGATGGGGACCGAGACGCTTTCCGCGGTTGGTCGGAATGGATCGGTGAACTGCAACCCGTTGGGATGTTCTCGCGCGTGTTCCTGTCCTGGGGAACGGGCTGGTGCTTGGCGTTGCCGCTCCTGCTGGCTTGGGCCGCCTGGCAACGACGCGAGCCGCAAAAGGCTGCGCTGTTTGCTTTGGGCGTCCTCGCCGCCGCTTGGATGCTGACGGCGACGCAAGCGCGCTGGGGTTATTTTTTTGCTCTGACAGCGGCGCTGGGAACCGTGGTTGCCTGGCCGGAATCTCATCGGCTGCGGATCGCAGCCAGCGTCGCATTCGCTGCCGGACTGTGGTGGACGGCGGCGGAAATGGAATCGGCGTGGTTTCCGCGTGGAACACCTCGCAACCGCGCGATTGAGGACCGGATCTCGGCAAACCGGGCTTCGCGTGACGCGGCTCGACGAATCTCCGCGGATGCCACGCGGACCGGGTTGGACGGATCGATCGCGGCACGCTGGTGGGATGCCCCCGCCCTCGCATACCGGACCGGCCGGCCAGCTCTCACCGGCTCCTCGCACCAAGCCATCGAGGGAACGCTCATGTATCAATTTGCGTTGCGGGCCAAATCCGCTCGCGCTGGGGCGCAGACGCTCCGACAGATCGGCGTGCGGTGGCTCCTGTGGAATGACGAGGGGAGCACCGTCCCCTCGCCGCCTCTGTTCCCGACGTCGGGAGGAATGTTGAGCACCGGCGATCCCTCGGTTGGATACTTTGGCGACGCTCTTTCACCTTCTCTCGCCGCCGCGCTGGAGGAAACGAACGACGGGACTGGCTGGCGGTTATTTCGCCTCGATGAACTGGCGGAGCCGCCATGGCAGCCGGTTCCTTGACGCATCACGGCGTGGCCGCCTTTCGCGGCCGCCTGGGCTGGGGAAGATTGGAGACTGCCCATGCCCCAGATCGAATCGCTCCCGCCTGACGCCGAATACGACTTTCTTGTGCTTGGCGGCGGCTCGGCGGGCTACGCGGGGGCGCGCACGGCGGCGTCGCTTGGCTTGCGCGCGCTGGTGATTGAGGGCGGCAAGGAAGTCGGAGGCCTGTGCATCCTGCGCGGCTGCATGCCGAGCAAGGCCGTAATCGAGTCGGCCAACCGCATGATTGCGCTGCGGCGCGCCGCGGAGTTCGGCCTGCGCGCCGAGAACGTGCGCGCCGTGCCCGCGGAGATCCTGGCGCGCAAGCGGCGGCTCGTGAGCGACTTCGCCGGCTATCGCCGCACTCAACTGGAGAGCGGACGCTTCGATTTCCTGCGCGGCCTCGCCCGCTTCGAGGACGCGCACACGCTTGCCGTCACCTCACTCGACGGGCAGCCACGAGGCCGCGTGCGCGGGCGGTCCGTGCTCGTGGCCACCGGGTCGCGCATTCCGAAGCCGGAGTTGCCGGGCCTGCGCGAGGCGGGCTACCTCACGAGCGACGACGCCCTGGAACTGGACCGTCTGCCGGAGTCACTCGTCGTGCTCGGAGCCGGGGCCATCGCACTGGAGGCCGCGCACCACTTGGCCGGCCTTGGCGCGCGGGTGACGGTGATAAATCGCGGCGCGCAGATTCTCCGCGCGGCCGATAGCGACGTGGCCGAAGCGCTGCAACGCGCGATGGAGCACCGTGGCATCACCTTCCACCTAGGCACCCGCCTGCTTCGTGCCGAGCGGCTGTCGGATGGACGGCGCATCGTCCATTTCACAGATGCCGACGGCGCCGAGCGCTCGGCGGAAGGAACAGACATCCTCTTCGCCCTCGGCCGCGAGCCAAACACCGCCTCGCTCGACCTCGGCCAAGTTCCTGAGGCCTGCGTGAAAAACGGCCGCCTCCTGACCGATCCCGCGCAGTGCGCCGGCGCGCCGCTGCTTTTCGCGGCCGGAGACGTGTGCGGACCGCATGAGATCGTCCATCTCGCCATCCAGCAGGGCGAGATGGCCGCGCGCAACGCCGCGCGCCGCCTTGGCCGCCTCGCCACACCGGAGGAAGAGATGGACTACCGCCTCAAGCTCTTTGGGCTCTTCACCCAACCGCAGGTGGGAATGGCGGGCCTTACCGAGCGCGAGGCGCGTGAAGCAGGGCTGGATGTCGCCTCGGCGTCGTATCCTTTCGACGACCACGGCAAATCCCTCGTGCTCGGTGAGACCGAGGGCTTCGTGAAGCTGATT
>CALMOL010000228.1 GCA_937871685.1 uncultured Verrucomicrobiota bacterium | reverse complement strand
GCCTCGTCGGGGGCGGGCTCCGCGCCCCCCCCCCCCCCCCCCCCACAAAAAAAACCCGCCGCTGCCCTTGCGGGAGGGGCTTGGCCGGATGCGACAGCGGAGATCGAAATGCCCTGGATTGTGGCCTTGGTCATGTCGCGGGCGCCTCGGCCATGCCGGCGGCGACGGTCTGGTTCGTCGCCGGGTCGATGAGGATGAACGCGCCGGTGCGGCGGTTCTCCCGGTAAGCGTCCCATGCGACAGGCTTCGCGGTCTGCACGCGCACGCGGCCGATGTCGTTCATCGCCAGCGTGCTCGCCTCCTCCTCGGCGAAGGTGGAAATGTTCACGCGCCGCTGGATCGCCACGCGCGCGGGCACCGTCTGCGTGCCGAGCTTGAGCAAGTAGGGGCGGCCAGGCTGGAGCGGGCGCGCGTCCATCCAGCACACGCTGGCCTCCAGCTCCGTGCCGACGGCCGGCGGGTGGGCGGGGTCCACGAGGAGGTCGCCGCGCGCCACGTCGAGATCGTCGGCGAGCACCACCGTCACGCTCTCGGGGCAGGACGCCTCCGCGCACGGGCCGTCCGCGCCGTGAATCTCGCGCACGCGCGTGGGCTGGCCGCCGGGCAGCACGAGCACTTCCTGGCCGACGCGAACGGTGCCGCCGGCGAGTTGGCCGGCGAGGCCGCGGAAGTCGTGGAGCGCCGGGTCGCGGGCGTCACGCGGGCGGTTCACCCACTGCACCGGCAGGCGCAGGGCCGGAAAGCTGGCGTCGCCGGCGACATGCACCGACTCCAGGTGCGCGAGCAGCGTCGGTCCCGCGTGCCACGGGGCGTGCGCGGAAGGCTCGACGACGTTGTCTCCGTCCAGCGCGGAGAGCGGGACGAACCAAACCTCCCGCGCGCCGCCCAGGCGCGCCAAGAAGTCCTCCACCTCCGCGCGGATCTCCCGGAAGCGCGACTCGCTCCAGCCGACCAGGTCCATCTTGTTGATCGCGACGACGAGCTGCGGCACGCCGAGCAGCGCGGCGAGGAAGGCGTGCCGCCGCGTCTGCTCGGTGACGCCGCGGCGCGCGTCCACGAGGATCACCGAGAGGCCCGCGGTGGACGCGCCGGTGACCATGTTGCGCGTGTACTGGACGTGGCCGGGCGTGTCGGCCACGATGAAGCGCCGGCGCGGCGTGGCGAAGTGGCGGTAGGCCACGTCGATGGTGATGCCCTGCTCGCGCTCGGCGCGCAGCCCGTCCGTGAGCGCGGCGAGGTCCACGGGGCCGCCCGGGCGCGCGAGCGCGTCGAGCTGGTCGTCCATGAGCGAGCGCGAGTCGTGCAGGAGCCGGCCGATGAGCGTGGACTTGCCGTCGTCCACGGAGCCGCAGGTGTTGAAGCGGAGGAGATCCATGAATGAAAAGGGGGGAAAGCCTCAAGCTTCAAGCTGCAAGGAAGGGCTGAGGGATGAAGGCCAGAAAGGAAGGGAGGAACGTGGGCCTTCGGGGCTTTCGGGCTGAATTGCCTTTCCGTGTTCCTTGAAGCTTGAGGCTTGAAGCTTGAACCTTTTCAGAAGTATCCCTCTCGTTTCCGGTCTTCCATGGCGGTCTCGCCGTCGCGGTCGTCGGCGCGGGCGGAGCGCTCGGTCACGCGGGCGGCGCGCACCTCGGCGAGCACGGCGGCCACGTCGGCGGCGGGGCTCTCGGTGAGCGCGGTGGAAAGGACGTCGCCGATGGTGCGCACGCGCACCCACAGCTCGCGCGCCTCCTCGCCGGGCACCGGCGGCGCCAGCGGGGTGACGGCGAACCACTGCCCGCGCCGCCGCACGCACAGCCGCCGGTGCGAGAAGTAGAGCGAGGGCAGGTCCAGGCGCTCGCGGGCGATGTATTCCCACACGTCGAGCTCGGTCCAGTTCGAGAGCGGAAAGACGCGCAGGTGCTCGCCGGGGCGCACGCGCGCGTTGTAAAGGTTCCACGGCTCGGGGCGCTGGGCGCGCGGGTCCCACTGGCCCCAGGCGTCCCGGAAGGAGAAGAACCGCTCCTTCGCGCGCGACTTCTCCTCGTCGCGCCGCGCGCCGCCGAAGAGCGCGTCGAAGCCGAACTCCGCCACCGACGCGAGCAGCACGGGAATCTGGAGCCGGTTGCGGCCGATCTCGCCGGGCCTCGGCTCCACCGTGCCGGCCGCGAGCGCGTCGTCCACGCTCCGCACGATCAGGCGCGCTCCCAGCTCGGCCGCCCGGCGGTCGCGAAACACCCCCAGCTCCGGGAACTCGTGGCCGGTGTCGATGCTCAGCAGCGGGAAGGGCAGCGGCGACGGGCGGAACGCCTTCTCGGCGAGGCGCAGCAGGCACGCCGAGTCCTTGCCGCCGGAGAAGAGCAGCACCGGCCGCGCGCACTCGGCCACGGCCTCGCGCAGCGCGTGGATCGCCTCGCTCTCAAGGAACGCGAGATGGTCAAGCCGCCCCGGCGGCGGGACGGAATCGAGGGGCCACGGGGGCACGGAGGACATGAGGGGAAAATTTTGCCGCAGAGGCGCAGAGGCCGCGGAGAGAGAGGGGAAGGGAGGACGAGCGACGAAGTGCGGCAGCGAGGGGACGTGGAACCTTTTGTTTTCCTCTGCGCTCTCTGCGCCTCTGCGGCTAAAATCATTCACGCCGCGGCCAGGGCGGGCGCGCCCCAGGCGGCGTGGAGGCCGCACTCGCGCTTTTCGTCCGCCTTGGCGGGATCGGAGTAATCCCATTCGTTGGGGAGGTCGTGCGCGGCGAGATAGGCTTCCAGCTCAGCATCGCTCCAATGAAAGAGCGGCGAGACCTTCAGCGTGCCGAAGGCCTCGTCGCGCGTGGCGATGTCCAGCGCGGCGCGGCCGGGATTCTGCGCGCGGCGCAGGCCGGTGAACCACACCCGCGGCGCCAGCTCGGCCATGCCGCGGCCGAAGGGTTCCAGCTTCATCTGCGCGGAGAACGTCCGCAGCGCCGCCTCGTCGTCTGGCGCCGGCGGGCCGCCGTGCAGCGCCTCGTAATGGGCGGCGGTCACGCGAGGAACGAACGCGCGGAGATTCAGGTCGAGCCGGGAACGCAGGAGCTCGGCGTGGCGGTAGGTCGCGGGGCGGTTGAAGCCGTGGTCCACCCACAGCACGGGGATGCCCGGCAGCACGCGCGTGACGAGGTGCAGCAACACCGCCTCGTAGGGCCGGAAATTCGTCGAGACCACCATCGCGCCCTCGGTCTGGGCGGCGGCCCACTGGATCACCTCGGCGGCGGAAAGATGGCGCAGGAGCGCGTTGACGTTTCGCATGGGAAGGCGGGAAGGCTCACGCGGCGGCGGGCAGGGCGGCGGCCGTGGCGTCCTGCTCCGGCCACAGCACGCGCGCGCACCAGTCGCCGAAGCGCTCGGCCGGCCGGCGCTCGAAGGCGAAGCGCTGCACCACCGGGCGCAGCGCGGCCGGCAGGTCCTCGCCGCGCACGTTGTCGAGCCACACGCGGTTGAGGCGGGTGCCGCCGAAGTTCGCGCCGAGCCAAAGCTGGTAGCGGTTCGGCGCCTTCCCCACGAGGCCGATCTCGGCGAGATACGGGCGCGCGCAGCCGTTCGGGCAGCCGGTGATGCGCACCACCACGTCCTCGCCGCCGAGGCCGTATTCCCCGAGCACGCCCTCGATGACGCCGAGCGCCTGCGGAAGCCAGCGCTCGGACTCGGCCAGCGCCAGGCCGCACGTGGGCAGCGCCGGGCAGGCCATCGAGAGGCGGCGCACGCCGGAGGCCTGCGCGGCGGGGTCCACGGCCACGCCGTGCGCGGCGAGAATCGTGGTGATGGACTCGACGTCCGCGTCTGCCACGTCGGCAAGGAGGAGGTTCTGGCTGGCGGTGAGGCGCATCTCGGCTGGGTGCGCGCCGAGCACGGCTTCCAGCGCGGCGAGGAAGCGCGGGCCGCCGTCGGCATCGTCCCGCACGCGTCCCGCCGTGACATGGAGGCCGAGAAACCAGCGGCCGTCCTGCTGGCGGTGCCAGCCGAAGGCGTCGCCCTGGCGATCGAATTCCCACGGGCGCACCTCCCCGAGGGTGAAGCCGACCCGCCGCTCCAGCTCGGCGCGGAACCACGCCGGGCCATGGTCCTCGAGCACGTATTTGAGGCGCGCGTGCTTGCGGTTGGTGCGGTCGCCCCAGTCGCGGTGGATCTGGAGCACGGCGCGGCCGACCTCGACCAACTGCCCGCGCGAGAGGAATCCGATCACGTCCGCGAGGCGCGGGAAGGTCTGCTGGTTGCCGTGCGCGCGGCCGAGGCCGCCGCCGACGGCGAGGTTGTAGCCGGCGAGCTCGCCCGTGGCCGGATCGGCGATGGCGATGAAGCCGAGGCAGTTCGAGAGCAGGTCCGTGTCGTTGTTCGGCGGAATGGCGAAGGCGGTCTTGAACTTGCGCGGCAGGTAGGTCGCGCCGTAGAGCGGGTCGGGCTTGGCCGGCGGCGCGTCGGCGAGGTCGAGCTTCACGCCCTCGACCCAGATGTCGTGGTAGGACGTGCCCAGCGGAAGCAGCGCGTCGGAAAGGAGGGCGGCGTCCGCCTGCACCTCGGACGCCAGCGACGTGGTGGCCGGCGTGGGCGGGGCCATCACGTTGCGGGCCACGTCGCCGCAGGCCGCGAGCGTGGTGGCGAGCGCGGCGTTGATCTCGCGGATCGTGGTGGCGAGGCCGGCCTTGAGCACGCCGTGAAATTGGAAGCCCTGCCGCGAGGTCACGCGCAGCGTCTCGTTGCCCCACCGGCGCGCGAGCCGGGCGTAGGCGAGGAATTGCTCGCGCGGCACGCGACCACCCGGCTGGCGGGTGCGGACCATGAACTGCCAGTGCTTGGCCGTGCGGCGCAGGTCGCGGTCGTCCTGCTGGTAGATGCCGTGAAACTTGAGGAACTGGAGGTCCGCCTCTTCCTCGAAGCGGTTGGCACCGGCATCGGCCAGCACCTCGGGGATGGACCCGCGGAGGGCGGGGTCGGCGGCTTTGAGGATTTCGTTGGAGACAGCCATGGAAGCGACCACAACGCAATCACTTAAAGTTTAGTTGTCTATAAACATTTTAAAATGACACTTCTTCTGACAAGAATAGCGGCCTCGGTCTGAAAGTGCCCGGGCAGGGTCACCCGAGTGCTTGGGCAGGTCACTGCCAGTGGCCTTCCGGGTCACTCGGGTGCCTGGCGGGGCCACTCGGGTGGCTTGGTGGCATCACTCGAGTGCCTGATTTGGTCACTCGGGTGATCTTCGAAGGCACTCGGGTGGCAAAATTGGTCACTCGGGTGCCTCGCCCAGGCACCCGAGTGACCAAATCAGGCACTCGAGTGGCCCCGACAGACACTCGGGTGCCGCTCCTTCTCCGTGGCCTCCCTGCCTCCGTGGCTATTTCATTCGGCCATCCCCTTCACCGCCTCGATCAGGGGCCGGGCGAAGTCGGCCACGCGGCGGGCGAGGTCCGGCTGGCCGGCGTGCTCGCCGACCCGGCGCACGATGGCGCTGCCGACCACCACGGCGTCGGCGTGCTCGGCGGCGGCGCGGGCTTGTGCCGGCGTCGAGATGCCGAAGCCGGCGGCCAGCGGCAGGTCCGTGGCGGCGCGGAGGGCGTTCAATTGGTCCCCGAGGCCGGCGGCCAGCTCGGCTTGCTCGCCGGTCACGCCCTCGCGGGCCACGACGTAGAGGAACCCGCCGCCGCTCGCGGCGATCTCCCGCGCGCGGTCCGGCGGCGTGGTCGGCGCGACGAGTCGGATCAGGCGCAGGCCCGCGGCCTGGACGGCGGCCGGGTGAAGTTCCTCGTGAAACTTGGCCTCGTCTGGCGGCAGGTCGAGAAAAAGGACGCCGTCCGCCCCGGCGGCCGATGCCTCCGTGAAGAAGCGCGCCGCCCCCATCGCATAGACCGGATTGAGGTAGGTGAAGAGCACGACGGGCACCTCCGACTTGGCGCGGATCGCGCGCACCATCCCGAGCACGCCGGGCAGCGTGGCGCCGGCCGCGAGGGCGCGGGAAGCGGAAAGCTGGTTCACCACGCCATCGGCCAGCGGATCGGAGAACGGCACGCCGATTTCCAGCACGTCCGCGCCGGCCTCCGCGAGCGCGAGCGCCACCTCGGCCGAGCGCGGCAGGTCCGGGTCGCCGCCGCCGAGGTAGGCGATGAAGCCCTTCTTTCCCGCGGCGCGCAGGCGGGCGAAGGTGGCGTCGAGGCGGTTCGGGTCGGTGGACATGGCGGGCGAGCAGGAAAGGCCCCCGCGGCAAGGGCGCAACCTCCATGGCAAGCTCGGGGATGAACGTCGTCCTCGTCGAGCCGGAAATCCCGCCGAACACCGGCAACATCGGCCGCCTGTGCGTGGCCGCCGGGGCGACGCTCCATCTCGTCCATCCGCTGGGCTTCTCGCTCGACGAGCGCCAGCTCCGGCGCGCCGGCCTCGACTACTGGCCGCACCTGCGGCTGCGCGAGTGGCCCTCCTGGGAGGAATTCGCCGCCTCAAACAACCATCCCACCCGCTGGCACCTGCTCACCACGAAGGCCAAGCGCCCCTACACCGCGGCGCGCTTCGCCCTGGACGACTTCCTCATCTTCGGCCGCGAGACGCGCGGGCTGCCGGAGGACTTGCTCGCCGCGCACGCGGACCGCGCGCTGCGGATTCCCATGCGTCCCGAGGCGCGCAGCCTGAACCTTGGCACCGCCGCGGGCATCGTGCTCTACGAGGCCCTGCGGCAGATCGGCGGCGAAATGGTTTAGCCACAGAGGCACAGAGGACACAGAGAAAAACCGATGAGGATTCTGGTCTCGACAAAGCCCTCCTGAACTTTCCCCTTCTCTGTGCTCTCTGTGCCTCTGTGGCTAATTCCTCCCCGCTTCTCGAAGCCCGCGAACTCAAGCGTTCCTTCACCGTGGGCCGGCGGCGCGTGGAGGTGCTGCGCGGCGTTTCGCTGGCGGTGCTGCCCGGCGACCTCGCGTTCCTGGTGGGCGCGTCCGGCGCGGGCAAGAGCACGCTGCTCTACACGCTCGCGGGCCTGGAGCGGCCGGATGCCGGCGAGGTGATCTTCGAGGGCAAGCCGCTCTACGGCCAGCGCGGGCGCGAGCAGGCCCGCGTGCGCAACCAGCGCATGGGCTTCGTTTTCCAGTCCTACCAGCTCCTCTCCGAGCTGACGGCCCTGGAGAACGTGCGCCTCCCGCTGATGATCGGCGGGTCCGCGCAAACCTCCGCCCGCGAGCGGGACGAGCGCGCGGGCGGGCTGCTCAACGAGCTTCAGCTCGGCGACCGCCTCCATCACCTGCCGGCGGAATTGTCCGGCGGCGAGCAGCAGCGCGTGGCCATCGCGCGCGCCCTCGTCCACGACCCGCAGATTGTCTTCGCCGACGAGCCCACCGGCAACCTCGACTCCAAGACCGGCAGCGCGGTCATGGAAATGTTGCTCAATCTCGTGGCCGGCAAGGGCAAGGCGCTGCTCGTCGTCACGCACGATCCCGCCCTGGCCGCGCGCGGCGGCCGGCGCCTGGAGATGGTGGACGGCCTGCTGGCCGGCGCCCCGAGCGCCGCGGCTCTTGCCTGATTCTTCCTCCCCCTCTGCCTTTTCTGCGTCTTCCTTGAGGCTTGGAGCTTGGAGCTTTGACCTTTTCCGTCGCCGTGCCTTCATTGGCCCGCCATGAAAATCTACCTCGACGGCCAGTTCCTCTCCCAAGCAGACGCGAAGGTCTCCGTGTTCGACCACGGCCTGCTCTACGGCGACGGCATCTTCGAGGGCATCCGCTTCTACAACGGCCGCGTGCGCAAGCTCGACGACCACATGGACCGCCTGTGGGACTCGGCCAAGGCCATCTGCCTGACCATCCCGATGTCGAAGGCGGAAATGAAGGAGGCGCTGCTGGAAACGCTGCGCCAGAACGACCTGGAAGACGGCTACATCCGTCTCGTGGTGACGCGTGGCGTGGGCAACCTGGGCCTCGACCCGAACCGCTGCGAGCGCGCCAGCGTGATCATCATCGCGGCCAAGATCTCGCTCTACCCCGAGGAGCACTACCAGACCGGCCTGAAGATCATCACCTGCGCCACGCGCCGCAATTCCTCCGCGGCGGTGCCGCCGGCGGTGAAGTCGCTGAATTACCTGAACAACATCATGGCCAAGATCGAGGCCAACCAGTGCGGCGCGGCCGAGGCGCTCATGCTCAACGAGCAGGGCTACCTCGCGGAGTGCACCGCCGACAACATCTTCGTCGTGAAGCGCGGCGTGATCTTCACCCCGCCGGTGAGCGCCGGCTCGCTGCCGGGCATCACGCGCGGGCTGGTCTTCGAGATCGCCGACGAGCTGGAGATCCCCATCCGCGAGCGCGAGCTGACGCGCTACGACGTGTTCGTGGCCGACGAGTGCTTCCTGACCGGCACCGCCGCCGAGGTGGTGCCCGTGCGCGAGTGCGACACGCGCATCATCGGCGATGGCCGCCCCGGCGCGGCGACGCTGCGCATCATGCGCGCCTTCCGCGAGAAGGTGCGCGCCACCGGCACGCCCTTCCGCGGCGGCGCCGAGGTCGAGGCCGCCGAGCCCGCGCTGGCGGGGGCATGAGCTTGCGGAAGGTCGGCGACGTTTTGGAGTGCGGTGGCTTGCCACCGCTTTCAACCAACGTCGCGGCCGGCGGTGGTCCCGACGACGGTGGCCGCGCCCGCGGTCGCGAGGCGCTGCCGCGTTGAAAGCGGTGGCAAGCCACCGCACTCCAAAACACGTTCGGCCACGCGGGGCTTTCCTCGCCTCCTTTGTGTCCTTCCTACCACCGCCGCTTGCGGGCGGGGGGCGGCGGGGGAAACTCTTCCTTGCCCATGCGCTGTGACGTCTGCCAGACCAATGAAGCCAGCGTCTTCCTCACCCAAATCGTGGCGGGGAAGATGCAGAAGGTGAACCTTTGCGCCGATTGCGCCAAGGCGAAGGGCGTGGACGATCCCGCCGGCTTCGCGCTCACTGACCTGCTCATGGGCATGGGCTCGACCGCCGAGCTGGAAAAACCCGCCTCCGCGGGCGGCGGCGGCGCGGGCCTGGCCGTCACGGTGTCGGCCTCCGGCGAGGGGAGCGGCGGCACCCTGCTGCGCTGCCCGACGTGCGGCTTCACGCAGGCTGACTTCAAGAAGACGCAGCGCATGGGCTGCTCGGACTGCTACGAGACCTTCGGCGACCTGATCGCCGGCCCGCTCAAGCAGAACCACAAGGGCACCAATCACACCGGCAAGGCCCCCGCGCGCCAGTTCCGCCGCGCCGAGCTGGGCGAGCGAATGAAGACGCTGCAGGGCGACCTTTCCCGCGCGGTGAAGGAGGAGGACTACGAGGGAGCCGCCCAGTTGCGCGACGCGATCCGGCGCCTGGAAGACCAGTTGAAGGCTCCGGCGTAGAGGGCGGCACCGAATGGTCTCTATGGAGTGCGGGAGCTTGCTCCCGCACTCCATAGAGACCAGCCGCGTCGTGCGTCAGCGCCCTGACTTCACGTTCTTGGCCGCGGGAGATTCGTGGCGCCGGCATGGATCATGCATGGCTCAACCGACGTCGCGCGTCGAACGAGGCGCGCCTTGCTGTATGTCCTCACCCTCCTCTCCGTCCGCTGCGCGCGGACTCTGCCGTCCTTGGTTGGGCGGCTTGCTCGCCCTGGTCGCCGCTTTGTTGCTGGTGCGCCCGGCGGCGGCCACCACCGTCGAGGCGGTCGATTTTGACGCGCTCGTGCGCCAGTCTGACCTGACCGCGCTCGTCGAGGTCGTGGCCGTGCGCTCCGCGTGGGTCGGCGCAAACGAGACGCGCCGCATCGCCACCTTCGTGCGCGTGCGGCCAGTCGAGGTGCTCAAGGGCGAACTGCCCGGCGAGACCGAGTTGGACTTCACCGGCGGCACCGTGGGCGCGGACACGCTGCGCGTCACCGGCGTGCCGCAGTTCGCGGTGGGCCAGCGCGAGGTGCTCTTCATCCAGGGGAACGGCCGGATGGTCTGCCCGCTGGTCGGGTTCTGGCACGGCCGCGTGGCGGTGCGGAAGTCGACGGCGGACGGCACGGATCGCATGTTCCTCCATGACGGCCGGCCGCTGAAGGACGTGTCGCTCCTCGGGCGCAGCTCGGATCGCGAGAACGTCGCCGCCGGGGTGGCCGCGGGCGGGGGAATGGGCGTGCGCGAGTTCCTCGACGCGGTGCGCGCCCGCGCCGCGGCCCAGGAAAAGGAGGCTGGCCGATGAAAACTTCCCGTCCTTCCCCTGCCTCCGGCCGCCGCTGGATTGGGCCGCTGCTCATGGCGATGACGCTCATCGCCTTCGCGCTCGCCTCGCGCGCCTACGTGCTCGAGCCCTCGCGCTGGCCGTCCAACTCGCAGATCGTCCTCAACCTCGGCATGGGCTCGCCGAACGCGGCCCTGATCGACGGCCGCACGAGCTGGGACCAGGTGATGCTCGACGCGATGGCCGTGTGGAACCCGCAGCTCGGCTCCGGGGTGCAGCTCACGGGGCAGATCGTTTCCACCGGCCCGGTGCAGAACGACGGGCGCAATCAGGTGGCCTTCGCCTCGACCTTCTACGGCCAATCCTTCGGCTCCAGCACCTTGGCCATCACGGGCACCCGCTACTCAGGCACGCGCACGGTCGAGACCGACGTGCTCTTCAACTCCGCGCGCTCGTGGAACTCCTATCGTGGCGCTCTGCGCGGCACGACCCTCGACATCCGCCGCGTGGCCATCCACGAGTTTGGCCACGTGCTCGGCTTGGACCACCCGGATGGTGCCGGGCAGTCGGTCACGGCGGTCATGAACGCGAATATCTCGAACGTGGACACCATTCAGGCCGACGACATCGCCGGCGTGCAGTCCATCTACGGTTTGCCGGGTGCCGTCACGCCGACCCCCACGCCCACGCCGACCCCGACACCCGTCGGGCCAACGCCAACGCCCACTCCCACGCCGCCCGGCGGAGTGCAGACCGGCCGGCTCATCAACCTTTCCACGCGCCTCTACGTCTCCCCGGGCGACGGCACGGGCATCGGCGGCTTCGTGGTGAGCGGCACGGCCACGAAGCGCTTCGCCATCCGCGCGCTGGGGCCGTCGCTGGCGCTCTCCGGCGTGAGTGGCTCAATGCCGGACCCGGTGCTGCGCGTGGTGAACTCCGGCGGGCAAACCGTCGCGCTAAACGACGACTGGCAGGATGACGACGCCACGAACGCCGCCGCCGTGCGGGCGGTGGGCCTCGCGCCATCGGATCGCCGGGAGTCAGTCCTGGTCCTTGCGCTGGCGCCGGGCAGCTACACCGCGCTGGTCACGCCCTACGCGGATGCCACCAGCCCGGCCGTGCCGGGCATCGCGCTGGTGGAAGTTTATGAGCTGGACGGCGCGGGAACCGCCCGCGCCGTGAACGTGTCCACGCGCGGCTTCGTCGGCACGAACGACCAGGTGATGATCGCCGGCGTGGTGATCGCCGACGGCCAGCGCCGCATCGTGACGCGCGCCCTTGGCCCGAGCCTCGCGGCGGCCGGCGTGAGTGGCGTGCTGGCAAACCCGACGCTGGAAGTGGTGAATTCCTCCGGCGTGCGCGTCGCGTTCTCCGACGACTGGTCGGGCGAGGCGAGCGCGGCCGAGCTGCGCTCGCGCGGCTTGGCGCCCAGTTCGTCGAGCGAGGCCGCCACCGCCGTGACGCTGCCGGCGGGCAGCTACACGATCCTGGTGCGCGGCGCCGGAGGCGCGGTCGGGAATGCATTGGTCGAGGTGTATGAGGTGAACTGACGGCCTGCGGTCGTCCGAGTCCTTGCGCTGGCGGTGCGCGGCGGTTTGCTGACGCGTGACCGTCGCTCCCGCTCCTCTTCTTTCCGCGCTGCCCGATGCCCGCGGGCACTTCGGGAAGTTCGGCGGCACCTTCGCGCCCGAAACGCTCATCACGCCGCTGCGCGACCTCGCCGCGGCCTACGAGGTGGCGCGCGGCGACCGCCGTTTCCAGGATGAGCTTGCTTCCCTGCTGCGCGACTTCGCCGGCCGGCCCACGCCGCTCTACCTCGCGGAGCGCCTGACCGAGCGCCTCGGCGGCGCACGCATCTACCTCAAGCGCGAGGACTTGCTCCACACGGGCGCCCACAAGATCAACAACGCCCTCGGCCAGATCCTCCTCGCGCGCCGCATGGGCAAGCGCCGCATCGTGGCCGAGACCGGCGCGGGCCAGCACGGCGTGGCCACCGCCACGGCCGCGGCGCGCTTCGGGCTGGAGTGCGTCGTCTATATGGGCGCGGTGGACATGGAGCGGCAGGCGCTCAACGTCACGCGGATGCGCTTCCTCGGCGCGGAGGTGCGCGCCGTCACCGCCGGCCAAGCCACGCTCAAGGAGGCCATCAACGAGGCCATGCGCGACTGGGTGACGAACGTGCGCTCCACCTACTACCTGCTCGGCTCCGCGCTCGGCCCGCATCCCTACCCGATGATGGTGCGCAACTTCCACCGCTGCATCGGCGACGAGCTGAAGGCGCAGATGGCCGAGCGCGAGGGCCGCGCGCCCGACGTGATGGCTGCCTGCGTCGGAGGTGGGTCGAACGCCATCGGGTTCTTCTTCCCCTTCCTCGACGATCCGGCCGTGGGGCGCCGCGGCGGGGGGGGCGGGCGGGCGGGGGGGGGGGGGGGGCCGCGCCCCGCGGCCCCCCGGGG
>CALMOL010000227.1:11698-15289 GCA_937871685.1 uncultured Verrucomicrobiota bacterium | reverse complement strand
GCAACCGCGTCGTGACCGATCCGACGCCCGAGAAGGTCGCGCGCCTGCTCGGCGCGGGTGCGGGCGTAGTCGCGCTCGCAGTGGTAGGAGAAGTAACCCTGCGCCAGCCGCAGCTCGCCGCTTTCCGGCCGCAGGGCGCGCGCGGCGGCCAGTGCGGCCTCGGCCCGCGCGCGGCGGGCAGGCGTGGGATCAAAGCCGGCCGAGTAGGAGAGCGAGTGCGCGCGCGCGAGGTAGCAGTGCGCGGAGAGAAAGCGCGGGTCGCGCTGGGCGGCTTCGCCGAAGAGGTCGATGGCGCGCTCCAGGGAGGCGCGCTGGTCGTCCTGCTGGAGGAAGTTCTCGATGATGTCCTTGGCGCGCACGTAGAGCTCGTAGGCGGCTATGTCGCTCGTGGGCCGCTCGTGCAGCGCGGCGTCCTCGGCGGGCGAAAGGCGCGCCTTGAGCTGGGCCACGATGGCGCGGGCGATCTCGCTCTGGATGCCGAACACGTCGGCCAGGTCGCGGTCGTAGGAGTCGGCCCAAAGCTGGTCGCCGTTGCTCGCGCGGATGAGGCTGGCCGAGACGCGCACCTTGTTGCCGGCGCGGCGCACGTTGCCCTCGAGGAGATGAACCACGCCGAGGGCGCGGGCGATCTCGCGCAGGTTGCGTCCCGGGCCGGGAGGATAGCCGCGCGTGGAGGCGCGCGAGATGACGCGCAGGTCGGCCACCTTGGCAAGGTCGGTGAGGATGTCATCCTGCATGCCCTCGGCGAAGAACCCGCTGTCCTTCTCGTCGGAAAGGTTCCCAAAGGGCAGCACGGCGATGCTCTTTTCCGGCGTGGTCTCGACGGGCCGCGGCGGGGGCTTGGTCGTGGTGCCGCCGTTGGCGCGCAGCCACCAGCCTACCGTGACGAGCGTGACGAGCGTGGCCGCCGCCACGGCACCCCAGCGCCAGCGGGCGCGAGGCGACGGCACGGCGGGCGCGTTCAGCATGGTCGTGCCGCCGGAGGAGTCGCCGCTCGAGCGGCCGCCGGCGCGCAGGATGCGCTTGATGAGCGCGACCAGCGCGAGGTGGTTCGCCGGCCGCTCCTCGCGATCCTTGGCGAGCATCGCGCCGACGAGGGCGACCACGTCCGGCGGCATGGCGCGCTCCCGCAGGATCTCCAGCGGCGGCGGGCGCTGCATGTGCTGGGAGAGGATCTGGAACTGCGTGCCCTCGAAGACCGGCTTGCCGGTAAGCAGGAACCACAGCGTCACGCCGAGCGAGTAGATGTCGGTGCGCGCGTCCAGGCGCGCCCCCGGCGAGGGGGAGATCTGCTCGGGGCTCATGAAATTCGGCGTGCCCACGGGGCCGCCGCCGGTGAGGCCCACGCCGGTGCCGAACTCGGCCTGCTCGATGCTCTTGGCGAGGCCGAAGTCGATCACCTTCACGAGCAGGCCGTCGTCCGTGTCGGAGTCGTCGTCCGCGGCCACCTCAGTTGGCGCGCGCGCGAGCATGAGGTTGGCCGGCTTGATGTCGCGGTGGATGAGGCCGCGGTCGTGCGCGGCAGCCAGCCCCTTGGCGGCCTGGAGGATCACGCGCAGCGCGAGCCGCACGGGCAGCGGCCCCTGGCGGGCGACGAAGGCCTCCAGGTTCTCGCCCTCCACGAACTCCATCGCGTAGAAGACCGGCCCGCCCTCGGTGCGCAGGTGGAAGACGCTGGCCACGTTTGGGTGGTGCAGGTGCGCCGCGGCGCGCGCCTCGGCCAGGAAGCGCTCGCGCACCACGGGATCGTCGAGGTAGGCGGCGGCGATGACCTTGAGCGCCACCGGCCGGCCGAGCTGGGTGTCGGTGGCCTTGTAGGTCACGCCCATCGCGCCGCGGCCCAGCTCATGGACGCGGCCGTCCGCGTGCCGCGCGAGGGCGAACGGCAGGAACGAGGCGTCTTCGGACATGAGGCGGGGCGAGGCGGAAGGTGACGCTTTTTTGTCCCCGCGCCATCGCCACGCTTGCGAACGCGTGGCGCTCGACTCGCCCCGCGGCGCGGCGATGGTCGGCCGATGCTGATTCTCCAAGATCCCCGCTGCGTGGAATACGCCGCGCCCGGCCATCCCGAGGCGCCCTTTCGCGTGCGCGACACGGCGGCGCTGCTGCGCGCGGAACATCCGGGCTGGGAGTGGCGTGAGCCGGCGAGGGCCAGCGACGAGGACCTGCTCCGCGTGCACTCGCCGGAGCATCTGCGCGCGGTGGCCGGGGCCGGCGAGGACTTCGACGCCGACACGCCCGCGCACCCCGGCATCGGGGAACATGCCCGCCGCGCGGCCGGCGCGGCGCTCGACGCGATGCGCGCCGCGCTCGGCGGACAAAAGGCCTTCTCCCTGATGCGCCCGCCAGGCCACCACGCGCTGCGGGACCGGGCAATGGGCTTCTGCTACTTCGGAAACGTGGCCGTGGCCGTGCTCGCGGCGCGCGCGGGCGGCGCCGGGCGCGTGGCCGTGTGGGACTTCGACGCGCATCACGGCAACGGCACCGAGGCGCTTCTCCACGGCGCGGAGGGCACGCTCGCCGTCTCGATCCACCAGTGGCCCGGCTGGCCGGGCACCGGCACGAAGTCCTTCGACAACTGCCGCAACTTCCCCGTCGCGCCGCACGCGCCGCCGACGCGCCACCTGGAGATCCTGGAGCGCTCGTGGGAAGAGGTGCTGGCGTTCCAGCCGGACCTCGTGCTCGTGTCCGCCGGCTTCGACGCCTACGCCGGCGACCCCATCACGCAGATGAGCCTGCGCGCGGAGGACTTCGCGACGTTGGGCCGGTGGCTGCGCGAGGCCAGCCAGCCAGCCGCGGCGGCGCTGGAGGGCGGCTACGCGCGCGAGCTGCCGCGGCTGGTGGAGGGATTTCTGGCGGCGTGGGCGGGATGAGGCGCAGCCGGCCTGTCCATTCGATGGGACACGGATGTCCCATCGGACCCATGCGACCCATGGGGACACGGCACCAACCGCATTGAAGGCGCGCCGTCACGGTGATAGCCTCCGCGCCGATGATCTCTCGCGAGCCGCTCGACGCCGAGCTGGAGCGCCTCATGCGCTTGGCGGCTCCCGGCGCTCCACGCGGCGGGGCGCTCTCGTTCGCGCCTGCGCCCGGCGCGCACTTGCCAGGAGCCTGGCAGCGCTGGACGGCGGAGGTTTTCGCGCCCCGCCTCGTCCCCGCGCTCCTCGCCGTGCTCACCGCCGCCGGGGCTGACCACGCCCGCGACGTGCTCCGGGCTGACGCGCGGCTCCTCGCCGAGCTTCCTGCGACGGCCTCCGCTTCGCTGGCCGCGGCCGGACGAAGCGCCCTCGCCAGTCTGGCCGGCCTGCGCGGCTCGCGATCCGCCGCGCGCCTGCGGGCCGCCGCGGGCGCGGGACACTCGCCGGGATTGTTCCCCGTCGTCTTCGCCCTTCGCGCCGCCCTTCTTGAACGACACGATGGCCCGATCCGGCCCGACCTTCTCGAACACCGGCGGGGTGTGGTACGTGACCGGGTCTTCGGCCGCCTGCGGCACGCCGTGCCCCTTGTTGGTCAGCACGTGCAGGAGGATCGGCCCCTTTTGCGTCTTCAGGTCTTTGAGAATCTTCCGCAGCCCGACGAGGTCGTGCC
>CALMOL010000227.1:0-11688 GCA_937871685.1 uncultured Verrucomicrobiota bacterium | reverse complement strand
GTCCCATCGCGGGCGCGCGCAGACTGGCCCGCGTGGGGCGCGCCCGCGATGGGACGCGCCCTGGAAGCCGTGCGTCCGCTCGCCCATGCGCACGCGATGCCACCCCTGACGATCACCACCGGCGGCGCGCTTGAGGCGGCTCCTTCCTGGCCGGCGAGCTTCCCCGCTCAACCGCGCAACGTGATCCCTTTCCGCTGACCCGCGACTCATGCCCACCGCCGCCCCGGACGTCATCGAGCAGACCGACACGCAGGACCGCGCCGACCTCGCGGTCCCGTGGAACGTGGTAGTCCATAACGACCCGATCACGCTCATGTCCTACGTGACGCTCGTCTTTCGCCGCGTATTCCAGTTCACCAAGGAGAAGGCCACCAAGCACATGCTCGAGGTGCATCACCGCGGTCGCTCCGTGGTGTGGAGCGGCGGCCGCGAGCGAGCGGAGTTTTACGTGCAGCAGCTTCATTCCCACCAGCTCCTCTCGACGCTCGAGCGCGCCGAGTGACGCGCGCGCGCCTTGGCGGGGCGCCCGCGCCCGCTCCCCTTCCCTGATGCGACGTTCTCCCCAAGGCAGCCTCACGCTGGCGGCGCTCGACCCGTTCTTCGTCCAATTGCTGCGGGAGGTGGGCGACTGGGCCGATCCCGGGGAAGACCCGGCCGCCTGCGCGCGCCTCTTTTCCCCGCCCGCCGCCGCCGGGGAGAAGGCGGTGAACGAGGATTGGGAAGAATTGGTGCGGCCGGAACTGGAGGCGCAGTTCCGCGATGCACGCGACGCCGTGCGCGCTGACTTGGCGCGCATCCGGCCTGAGGAGCAGCCTTCGCCCGAGCCTCTCCCGCCCGACGGCGCGACACCGCCGGAGCCCCCCTCGCCAACCTTCCGCGTGCGCATCCCCGCGCGGAATTTCGAGGCTTGGCTCAGCGCGCTCAACCAAGCTCGCCTCGCGCTCGGCGCACGCTTCCGCCTGGAGGAGGGCGACATGATCGAGCGCCCCCGCTCACTTCTCGATGGCGAGCGCGCCTTCCGCATTTTTCAGGTCGATTTCTACGGCCATCTCCAGGAGATGATCATCCGCCGCATTGAAGGCGAGACGGATGACGAGGGCGAGGATGCCAGCCCCGCCGCGGAAGGCACCTGAGCGCCAGGTGCGACTGCCGCTTCGCCCGACGGATGACACGCGGCCTCTGCTCAGGGCCTCGCGCCCCTGGTTCTTGCACGAGAATCACCCCCCGCCATGCGCCGGGCCGGCCGGAGGAGAACCCGCTCGATTTGACTCCCGCGCGGCGGGGACGAGCGTTCCAGTGTTCTTTGTGCCTGCCGAATGGCCCCGCCCTGCGGGACCAGCGGAGGAACCAAATCTTTTCATCGACCGCACCAGCTTCCTAGCGGGAGTCAGCGGCCGGCGAAATCGGGGCGCACGTCGCAGCGGCGACGGGGGCACCAAGCAAGCCCTAGCCCGACAGCTCACTTCGCAGGCATTTCTTGGAAGCACGTGATGACGACTCCCGGCGGCGCAAGCTGCCGGGGCGCGGAACCGGCGGTTTCCCGCAGAGGACGAAAGAAAATCGACGCTCGCCCCGCTTCCGACGGCGGGCGTTTCCATCCGTCCTGCCCCGATGAATTCCGCCCTTTCTGGCGGTCGTTCCCACGCGTCCGCGCGCCGCCGCGCCGCCGCGGTTCCCCGCGCGCTCGAAGTCTCGCCCGCTGCGCCCGTAAAACCCAGGCTCGCATCCTCGCGCTTCGCCCCCGCCCGGCTTGCGCTTGCGCTGCTCGGAGGCAGCGCCGCCTGCGCCCTCGCGGCCATCGTGCTCGGCACCGAGTTCCAAAGCGCCGGCGGCCCCGCGGCCGGCGCGCGGCTCACCGCCGCCGCTTTTCGCGGCCAAGCCGGTGCCCTCGATGCCTGGCTGCTGCGCGACCAGATCGAACAGGCGATCCTCCTCGGCCTGACGCTCACCGCCGGCGGTCTGTTTCTCGCGGCGTTGATGGCGTGGACGCGGCGCGGCGCGGCCCTGCTCGCGCTCGCGGCAATTGGCGCCGCGCAGGCCGCTTGCACGCCCTACAAGCAGCCGCGCTTCGAGGAGATCGCCCCGAACGAGACCGGCTTCCTCATCCCGCTCGACGAGGATCCGCAGGCCGGCCAGCTCCGCTTCGAGAGCGAGCAATACCTGGAGACGCGCAAGGTCGCCACCAAGCGCCAGCCCATCGAGCAGCGCTGGGTCAAGACCGGCTACGGGTGGCTCTCGGGCCACTGGATGCCCACGCAGCGGTTGATCAAGGTCTCGCGCTCGCCCATGGTGCGCGAGTGGACCAAGTCCACCGGCAGCGGCACCGCCGCCAAGGACGAGGCCGTCCACGTCGAGTCGCGCGACTCGGTGAATCTCTCCGTCGGCTTCACCGTCTCGATGATGATCCCCGAGAACCTGACGGCGCGGTTCCTTTACTTCTACCCGAATGGCTCGCTTGCGCAGGTGATGGACACCGAGGCCCGCTCCCGCGTGCAGCAGAGCGTGGCCGAGGTGTGCGCCAAATACGACGCCGACACGCTCCGCTTTCAAAAGCGCGAGATCTCCGCCGCCGCCCTGGACGACCTGCGGGAATTCTACGCCGCGCGCGGCGTGCAGGTGACCACGCTGGCGATGGTCGGCGGCCTCGCCTACGAGAACCCGGCGCTTCAAAAAGCCATCGATGAGGCCGCCATCGCGCAGCAGCAGAAAATGGTGAACGAGGCTCGCGTGGCCGCGCAGAAGTCCGAAAACGACCGCAAGCTCCTCGAAGCCGAGGCCGCCCGCGCCCTGGCGCTGAAGGAGGCGGACAACCGCTCAGCCATCGCACTCAAAGAAGTGGAAAGCCGCGCCGCCGTGGCCGCGAAGGAAGCCGAGAGCCGCAACGCCATTGCTCTGCGCGATGCCGAGGCCCAGGCCGCCGTGGCACGCAAGCAAGGCGAGGCGCGCGCCGAGTCTCTGCGGCTGCTCGCCGCCGCGCTCGCGAGCAGCGGCGCGAGCTCGCTGCTCGACTGGCAGCGCCTGGAAGTGCAGCGTGAGCTGGCCCAGCGCTGGGGTGGCACCTATCCCGGCACCTTCATCGCGGGTGGCAACGGCATGTCATCCGGCCTGAATGGCGGCCCGCTCGTCCTCCTTCAGCCGCCGCCCACGCCGGCGAAGTGAGTCGAAAAACCATCTGCGCGTCGCCATCCCACTCCGGCGAGACCGACGCGTCCAACCATTCGAGAACATGGACAAATCTACCGTCATCATCGGCTTGGCCGTGCTGATCCCGGCCTTCCTCACGCTCCAGCTCCTGGTCACGGGCCGTCTCATCGCTCGTTGGAGCGGCTGGCGTGCACTGGCCTTCCACTGGCGCGATCCGCTTGGCCGCGCGCGCGCCGCTCAGTTCGGCTGGCAGAGCGCCCGTTGGCGCGAAGGCACCTTCCGCTCGGGCTACAACAGTTGCCTCTCGCTCGCGGTTGAGACCACCGGGATCGGCCTGCGCCTCACGCTCCCGATCATCCCGGCACACCCGCCGCTCTTCGTGCCGTGGAGCGAGATCAGCGAGGTGCGACCCGGGCGCAATTGGTTGGGTAATACCTTCGCCGTCACGTTCCTCGCAGCCAACGCCACCCTGGTCTTCCATGGCGACGCCGGGGAACGAATTTACGTGACGTGGTATGCGCAGCGGCGAGACCTGCGGCCGGCCCGCCGATAAACCTTCGGCAGCGCAGCGCCGGCTCGCCTAGCGGCGGAACGGTGCATATCCTTCCAAGTTTGTCGGCGGCGGCCTTTTCCCGTCGTCGCCGACGAATGGCCCGCCTCCCTCTTCCAACCGTCCGATGAACAATCGGTTCTTCCTTGTCTGGCTGTTCGTGGTGGTCCCGTTCAACGTTGGAATTCACATTCTCGTCAGCCGCTCTTTCGGGCGGCGGACCGGGTGGACGGCGCTGAAGCGCCTCTATCGTGAGTCGCGCTCCTACGAATACGGTTGGCAAACGGTGACCTGCGGCAAGGGCGCCTTCCCATTCTATTGGAAGCGCTCTATCTCGGTTGGTCTCGATCCAGATGGGCTGGCCCTGCGGTCAACAAGTCCATTCCTTGGCGATTTCCCGCCAATGTTTGTGCCGTGGGAAGAAATCGAGGACATCCGGCCCGAGGCAACGTGGCTTGAGTTTCCCACCGCCGCCATGACGTTCCTAAACGTCAAGACGACCGTTGTTTTTCGCGGGGCCGCCGCCAAGGGGATCATTACGGCTTGGAACTTTTGGAACGACGGTCAGAGCATTCCGACGCCCGTTCTCCCGCCACGGAGCGACCCCGAGTCGTGGTAGCGATCAATCACGGCGCAAAAAAGCCCGCGCCTTCTTTCGAGGGCGCGGGCGAAAAACATCCGCCGCTTACTTCAAGAATGCGTTCAGCATCCACAGCGTCTTCTCGTGGGTCTGACGGCGCTTGATTGCGAGGTCTTGCGTCTCCAGGTCTCCCACCTTGCCAGCGGCTTCTTCCGTGGCCTTGCAGGCCTCGGAAGCCTTCTCGTGGCCGTCGATGAGTTGCGCCACGAAATCCTTCGCTGGCTGGCGGCCGGCGGGCATCGGCGAGAGGTTCGAAAGCGAGGCCAGCCGTTGCAGGCCGCCCTCGGCGTAGTGGCCAAGGGCGCGAGTGCGCTCCGCGATCTCGTCCACGGCCTGAAACAGCTCTTCGTATTGGTTTTGGAAGGCCGTGTGCAGTGCGAAGAAATCGGTGCCCTCGACGTTCCAATGCGCGAGATGCGTCTGCGCCATCAGCGCGTAGGAATCGGCCAGCAGCGTGGTGAGGGCGGCGGCCACGGGATCGGCGGCCACAGCAGCGGGAGAGGCGGTTTGCGTGCTCATAAGGGTCTGGTCTGAGGAAGAATCATTCTACCATCCATCCACGCGCGCGCGGATGCAATCATTCGCCGCGTCTCGTCGCGAGGTCCTCGCACCAGGGATCGGCTCTCGTTTGCGCCCGTCACCTATTTCGCGCCGGCCGCCAGCCGGCCGAAGCTGGATGGTCTCCACCCAGCGCTGCTGCCGGCAAGCCAGCCGTGGTTGAAATTCAGCCAGCCCCTAGCGGATCTGCGCCTCCTGAGGCGTGCCTCCCTCAGGCTGAACCGCTCCAAACACCGGCCCCGGAGTGAAATCGATCTGCGTTGCCTGACTCCCACCAGGAGCGCTCAATCCTCGCCCTCTTTAGCTCCCGTCCCTTCCCATGGCAGGCCCGGCAACGGACGGGGCTTGCACAGGTATTTGTCCTCGGAAGCGGAGCGGGCGCACTTGCGGCAGACAAAGCGTGGCGCGCGAACAATCTCGGCGAGGCGCTCAAGGTCGCGCTCGATGTCTTTGCGACTCCAGTCGCAGAGCGTTTTCGACACGGGGGTTCAGGGCCGCCCCGCCTCCACCGCCACGGGCCGCCAGCGGATGGCCACCGGCACCTCGCCCGGGGCAGCGAATGCCAAGTCCATCTCCCACGCCCGCGCCTGGAGCCGGCGGATCGCCCGGTCAAAGTCTGCGTCCTGTAGCGAGATCGCCTCCCAGGCGCCGCCGGCCGCGCGCACCTCGATGGTTCGCTCCAACCAGCGACGCATCCGGTAAAGCGGCAGATAGCAACGCTCGCCGCAGGCTTGGCGCAACACGCAGAAGCCTCGCGACACTTCCGCCACTGAGCCGTGCCCGCGCAGCAGCGCGAGGAGATCGAAGGCCGCGTCGCAGCACGCGGCATCGGCTGCCACCTCTGGGTGAGCCAGCAACGCCTGCATCTGCGCCTCCTGCGCGACCAGCAACGCGGATTCCCCCGCCAGGGCGCAAACAGAAGGTTCTTCGATGACGGCGATCATGAATTGAGACTGAAGCTCAGAAGCGAGAAGACTGCAACGCGCGGGCGCGGTTTATGCCATTCGTCGCCGATCCGCCGCGGAGGCAGCCCGCGCACGGTCACGCCGCTTGACGTAGCTCTGTCACCGCGCCCAAGCCCCACGCCTCGGCGAGCAACTCGTAGGAGTGACGCCGCGCGGTGTGGTCCCATGTCATCGTCGTCACCATGACCTCGGCAGCCTGCGTGCGCGCGGCGAGGCGCAGGATGCCGGCCCGCACGGTCGCGGGCGAGCCGACGAAAAGGTTTTCCCGATTCGCTTCAACGGACTCGCGCTCCCCTGGCGTCCACGGGTGCGCGGCAGCCTCCTCCGGCGAGGGCAGCGGCCGGAACTCGCCCCGCGCCCGGCGCACCCAGGCGAGGTCAATCGTCGTGGCGAGATGGTCGGCCGCGGCGTCCGTCTCGGCGCACACGGCAGCCACCGTGAGGATGAGATGTGGGCGCGGGGTCTCCGCGGAAGGACGGAAGTTTGCGTGGTAAGCCTGGGCGGCGGCGTCCACCCACTGCGCGGAGAAATGGTGCGCGAAGCCGTAGCCCATGCCGCGGCGGCCGGCGAGGCGCGCCCCGTAGTCTGACGAGCCCAGGATCCACACCGGCGGCAGCGCCACGTCGTCGGGCAGGGCCCGCAGCGTGCGGAACGGATGTTCCGGCGGGAACTCCCCGCGTCCGCCGTAGGCGAGCAGTTCGTCGAGCAGCTCGGGAAAGTCGTCCCCTTGCATCCGCTCGCGCGTGCGCCGCAGGGCGAGGGCGGCCCGACCGTCCGAGCCGGGGGCACGCCCGAGGCCGAGGTCCACGCGGCCGGGATACAGCGACTCGAGCACGCGAAACGCCTCCGCGATCCGCAGCGGCGAATGGTTCGGCAGCATCACGCCGCCGGAGCCGATGCGGATGCGCCGCGTCGCCGCACCGACGGCGGCGAGCAGCACCTCCGGCGTCGGCGAGATGATCGAGGGCAGGTTGTGATGCTCCGAAAGCCAGTAGCGGTGAAATCCGAGACCGTCGGCGTGTCGGGCGAGGTCCACCGTGTTGCGCACCGCCTGCGCGCCGGCCGTGCCAGCCGGCCAGGGCGTGAGATCGAGCACCGAGAGAAGCGGTTCCATTTTGGAGAGCATCGCGGCCCGGCTCGGGGCCGCCGAGGAGTTTGCGAGTCACCCTGCGCCCTCGTCCGCCCGAGCGAGGTGTGCTAGCCTCCAGGCCGCTCGCGGCCTTTTCCGCCCTGATAGTTCAACGGATAGAACGGAGGTTTCCTAAACCTTAGATCCGGGTTCGATTCCCGGTCGGGGCACGCGGCCGGCCGCCTTTTCCCATGCCTTCCGCCCCTCCGCGCCCCCGTCACTTCGCCTCCGACAACAACGCCGGCATCATCCCCGAGGTCTGGCAGGCTCTGGCGGAGGCCAATGCCGGCGGCCACGCGCCCGGCTACGGCTCCGACGAGTGGACCGCCGCCGCGCAGGCGGAGATGCGGCGCGTCTTCGAGCGCGAGGAAGCCTTCGCCTTTTTCGTCTTCAACGGCACGGCGGCCAACTCCCTCGCCCTCGCGTCGCTCTGCGATTCCCTCCACGGCGCGGTGTGCCACCGGCACTCGCACATCATAACGGACGAGTGCAACGCGCCGGGATTCTTCCGCCCCGGCCTCTCGCTGCTCCCCGCCGATACGCCGCTCGGCAAGCTCACGCCGGCCGCCGTGCGCGAGGTCGTGGCCGGGCTCCGACCGGTCCATGCGCCGGAAGCGCGCGCGCTTTCGCTCACGCAGTGCACTGAGCTCGGCACGATTTACTCGCTCGACGAATTGGCGGCGCTGACCGCGACAGCGCGCGAACTGCGGCTGCGCGTCCACATGGACGGCGCGCGCTTCGCGAACGCCGTGGCCGCGCTGGGCGCCGCGCCCGCCGACTTGACGTGGCGCGCGGGAATCGACGTCCTTTCCTTTGGCGGCACGAAGGGCGGGATGCCGCTGGGCGAGGCGGTGGTGTTCTTCCGCGAGGAACTGGCGGACAATTTCATCCGCCGCATGAAGCAGGCCGGCCAGCTCGCCTCGAAGATGCGCTTCCTTTCCGCTCCGTGGCTCGGCTTCCTGCGTGACGATGCCTGGCTGCGCCACGCCAGCCACGCCAACGCGATGGCAGCTCGATTGGAGGCCGCGATCCAGGGCCTACCCCGCGTCCAGATCGCGCACCCGCGCGAGTCGAACGCCGTGTTCGCCCACCTCTCCCGCCCGGCCGTGGAAGCACTGTGGGCGGGCGGATGGCGTTTCTACGATGATGTCGGCCCCGGCGGCGCGGCGCGCCTGATGTGCGCGTGGGACACCCAACCCGACGACGTGGACGGCTTCGCGGCGGACTTGGCGCGGGCGCTGGGGAAATAGATCTCCGACAAGAATCCGTTCCGGCGTGCCGCCGAAGCGGCCCCAACGCCGCTGGCGTTGCATCTTACCGCCCAGGGTTGGCCCATCCGCGGGCTTACCCTGGGTGGCAATCTCTCCGGGTAACCCTGCAAGGGTTGAATCAAGCGTCGCTGGGCGGAAATGGATTGAACCCTTTCAGGGTTCGGTGCGGAGGACAGGAAACCCAGGGCAGTCCCGCGGACGGGACCACCCTGGGCTGGAGGATTTGACGCCGTTGGCGTTGGGCTCTGCCAGCATGCCAAACGCGGACTTTTGTCGAGGGTTTGACAAGCTGTCATCGAGGTGGACGGCACAGTCCCCGCGCCGTCGCGGGCGCGTCAGCGCCGAAAAATCGAGCGAAGCGAGAAAGCCAGGGTGCGTGGGGCAGTCCAGGCGGCTTTGCCGCCGACGACGGCGCGAGGGATCGCGCCGTCCACCTCGCAGGCAAGCGCGATGGGAGCGCGCCGGCTCAGCGCGCTTGGGCTTACGCTTGCCCCTTCTTGCGCCGGCGCCATGCGCCCGCCGCCACGGCCAGCGCGCCGATGCCGGCGGCCCAGGTGCCCGGCTCGGGCACGCCCTGGATGGTCAGCGTCCAACTCGCCAACGTCCCCGTGCCCACCGGCGACAGGTCCGCCAGGTAGAGCGACCACGTCCCGTTCGCGTCCAGATTGTTGAACGAACTCAGGAACGCCGAGCGCGGGCTTGCGTCCGTCACGCTGAAGGGACTCACGTTGCGCGCGTCCGGCTGGAAGGTGCCCGTCAGGGTGCCTCCCATCGGGTTGGTCTGATTGCGGTAAAGGTGCGCGTCGGTCAGCGCCAAGTCCGAGAACGTCACGCTGAAGCCGCTGTCCGCGTAGCCGAAAGAATTGCTCGCCGTCGTTCCCGCGCGATTCAAGAGCACCGAGAAGCCTGTGCCCAAGGGGGTGGCGTGCACGAGGTAAACGTAGAAGTCGCCGTTGAAGCCGCCGGTCAGGTTGAGCGTCACGCTCACCTGCCGGATATCCAGGATGGCCGAGCCAATGACGTGCGAGTCGGTCACGCCCACCGGCGAATTGTCCGGCACGGCCAAATTGGGCGTGTAGGTGTAGGTTTCCAGGATCGTCGCCTGGCCCTGGACTAAGCGCGGGGCCGTGGTCCCGAGGGCGGCAAGGGCCAGCAGCAACGGTCCGACGCGGCGGGCAAGGGAGGAGGGCTTCATGGGCGCGGGGTTGAACGTTTGGGATGGCTACCGGAGCTTCGACTCGCTCACTGCGGGGGCACGAAGACGACGCGGTAGAAGCGTTGCGAGGGCGGCGGGTTAGTCGGATCCAGATACTCGAAGCGGCCCGTCGAGTTGGCCACCTGCGGCGGTCCCACGTTCGTCCATGTCGCCGGCGTCAGGCTGGGAGAATACTGGAATTGATATTGCAGCCCAGGGATGCCCTGGGCTACCACTCGCACCCCGCCGGCTTCCATCGTGATGGACACGATGTCCAGGGTCTGCGCGTCGGCCGCGGTCACGGTCACCGTCACGGTCGCCGAGGCCATGCCCCCGCGTCCGTCGCTCACCGTGTAGGAGAACGAGTCCGCGCCGGTGAAGTTGTTGGCCGGCGTGTAGGTCACGCTGGTGGCGTTCATCGTCACGGTGCCGCCCTGGGCGCTCGCGGGCGAAACGCTAACGATGGACAGCGTGTCGCCATCCGGGTCGGAGTCATTGGCCAAGAGCTTCGCCTTGGCCGCGCTCACCGCCGTGTTCTGCTTGGTGCCCAGGGTGTCGTTGTTGACCACCGGCCGGCGGTTGATCACCAGCGTGAAGCTCTGCGTGGCGTTCGGGTTGATCCCGTTGTTGGCCGTGATGGTGATCGGATAGCTTGGGTTCGAGCCGGCGGCCGGGTTGCCGCTCAGCGTGGCGGTGCCGTTGCCGTTGTCCACGAAGGTCACCCCCGTGGGCAGGGCGCCGGTCTCGGAAAGCGCCGGTGTCGGCGTGCCCGTGGTGGTCACGGTGAACGTGTTGGTTTGGCCAATCGTGAAGGTGGTCGTGTTCGCGCTGGAGATCGTCGGCGCGCTGCCGCTCACGTTGATGGTGCCCGAAGTGCCGGTGATCGTGGCGGTCACCGTGTCGGTGGCCGTGATCGTCTGGTTGCCGGAGGTGCGCAGCGTGGCCGAGAAGGTGCCCGCGCCGTTGGTCAGCGTGCTGTTGGACGGCAGGGTCGCCGCGCCATCCGTGCTCGTGAAGCGCACCGTCCCCGCGTAGGCTGTCGCTGGGTTGTTGAACTGGTCGCGCGCCGTCACCGTGAAGTTGATGGTGCCGCCCACCGTTGTGCTCGCCGGCGCGGAGACCGCGAAGTTCGTGGCCGCCGCGGCGCTCACCGTGATGCTGCCGGAGGTGCCGGTGATCGAGGCGGTCGTCGTGTCCGTCGCCGTGATCGTGCGCGAGCCGGCCGTCTTCAGCGTGGCCGAGAAGGTGTGCACGCCGTTGTCTCCAGCCGTGAACGTGTAGTTGGCCGGCAGGGTTGCCGCCGGGTCCGTGCTCGTGAAGGCTACCGTGCCCCGGTAGCCGGTGGCCGTGTTGCCGAACTGATCACGCGCGGTCACCGTCAGGGTGTTAAAGGCCGTGCCCGCCGTCGCCGTGGCCGGTGCCGTCACCGCCAAGGTCGTGGCCGCCCCGGGGGCCACCACCAGCGTGAAGCTCTGCGTGGCGTTGGGTAGCACCCCGTTGGCCGCCGTGATCGTGATCGGGTAGGAGCCGGCTGCGGTCGTGTTGCCCGCCAGCGTGGCGGTGCCGTTGCCATTGTCCACGAAGGTCACCCCCGTGGGCAGCGTGCCCGTCTCCGTGATCGCGCGCTGCGGGAAGCCGGTGGTCGTCACCGTGAAGGTGCCGGCCTGGCCCGCGGTGAACGTGGTCGTGTTGGCGCTGGTGATGGCCGGCGCCTGGTTGACCGTCAGCGTGAAGCTCTGCGTGGCATTGGGCGAGACGCCGTTGTTAGCCGTGATCGTGAACGTGTAGGTGCCGCCGGTGCCCGCCGCCGGCGTGCCGGAGAGCAAGCCCGCAGAGGAAAGCGTCACGCCCGTGGGCAGCCCGCCGGCGGTGATGGTGAAGGTCGGCGCGGGCACGCCGGAGGCCGTCACGTTGAAGGAGCCGTTGGTGCCCACCGTGAAGGTGGCGGCGTTGCCGCTCGTGAAGGCGGGCGGGATGCCCAGCAGCGTGACGGTCGGGTTCGCGCCGGCGACGTCGGGATCGTCGGTGAGGACGCTCGCGAAGTTCGAGCCGCTCACGGTGCCCTGCGAGGAGATCTGCGTGGTGCCGGCCGTGACCGGGTTGTTGATCTGCACGGAGAAGATGATCGTCACGCTCTTGCCCGCGGGCAGGGCGCCGATGGTGACCGGCGAGCCGAGGAAGTGCGGGCGGCGCTCCAGCGCGCCGGGACGCGCGGCGGCCACGTCCAGCGCGGCGG